>CALCCZ010000131.1 GCA_937900075.1 uncultured Lentisphaeria bacterium | reverse complement strand
CGCAAATGTAGAGCAGAAGGGAACAAGGCCCATAGTAGACAAGCCCGCTGCAATATTCATCATAATTTCCTTTGCGGAAGAACCGGTATAAGCTTCGGACAAAGTGGTGATTTCATAGAGGATCAAGCCCATGGCATAAATATCCGCCAAATGGTCACAATGTTCGCCGCGTATGGCTTCCGGAGAAAGGAAACGTGGAGTTCCGGTAATTTCCTTTGGTTTTACCCAATTTTCCGGAGAAAAATCGGGATCCTTAATGAGTTTTGCGATACCCCAGTCCATCAGATAGGCATCGTGATATTCCCCTATCATGATATTTTCCGGTTTCAAATCGCAATGCATGATATTCCGGCTGTGAGCATATTCCAATGCATCGCAAATCTGCAGAAAGATTTCTATACGGTAGCGCAAAGATTTTGTTTCGTCGTAATGATATACTCCATTCTTTTCGTAGTGTTCTGAAATCTTATTCAGGTAGTCTTTGAAATTTTCACCATGTATCATTTTCATGACAAGATGAAGACCATTGCTTTCATCTGTATGAATGGAATAGACGGGGACAATGGAGGGATGTTCCAATTGCGCGGTAACCTGCGCTTCTGCGAGAAATTCCGAGCGCAGTTTGGGATTCTCCAGCAATTCTTTGCGCATGGATTTTACAGCGACATCACGTCCTAAATTCAAATCTGTTCCAACGGACAAAATGCCTTGTCCGCCGCTTGCAAATTTTTTCCCAAGCGTAAATGTATTCATGATGTTCGACATGGGATTAGAATTTTTGTCTTTAACAACATCGCCCCTTGCCGAGGAACTTTCCTTATTCATTTGAAGTTCCCGGTCAACATCTTTTCCCTGACTTCCGCCTAAAATTCCAAATGTACCACTCCGCAGACGATTAAAAAAAGTTCCGGTAGAGGGTAACGGATTACTTTTCGTGTCGATATGAGTAGATGTTACATATTCGGCAATTTTATCTGCGACCTCATCGGGTGCGGGAAACTCGCCTGCGCCCATGACAAGCGTTTTATCCGTTACATTTTCATCTGCGGAATTTTGGGCAGCAGCTTCCAGCTGTTCATCATCGGGTGCGGGTGTTTTATTGGTAGACATTTTCAGCAGATTCTCCTCAGTTGCCGTTGGAAGACAGGTTCAATTCGGGATGGTCCAATATGTCAATATACGGTTTCAGCAGTTTTTCCGTTTCAAACAGAATCAGTTCGTTTTTCCCGGGATGCATCCATACACCGGGCATATACAGGGTGGAACCCGGTCCGATATTCCAGTAACGTCCCAATGGTTTTCCATTCATCCATACGCCGCCGTGAACACCGGGGAAACGCAGGAATGCATCCGCCGGTTTTTCTATTTCGAATTCCACGCGGTAGAATGCAGGTTCGTAACGCAATATGCTTGTGAAGGGAGAGAACCGCAGTCCAACCGGAGCGGAGTTCACGGGGATGGTCCACATTTCCCAGTCGGTCAAAGCTTGATATTCAAAAGCTACATCTTCGCAGATTCCCTTGGTATCGCGTCCCACAAGATGACCATAATTAATTCGTCCCAGGTTTTCGACCAGGAGTTCCAAATCCGCCCCGTCCCGGGAAATTTCACATTTGGGAGTCCATGTGGATTCGTCATTTCTGTAGTAGGTATGAATTTGTTCTCCGTTTAAGTAAACCATGGCGCGGTCGCGAACCTGACGCAAATCGAAAGCCCCTCGTTTGGGACCGGTAACATGAGTTCTATACAACACAAATCCGAAATCCAATCCGAGTTCTTCAAAGGTCAAAGGGGAATTAGATACCGTTTTCCCGGAAAAACAGTCTAAATTTTCGCGCAATGAAGCTGACCATCCGATGGTAAGACGACGCGGAGATAGTTTTTCAGACACCGCAGGTGTACCGAACTTGCGATCCGGAGCATATTTCCGAATGACTTTCTGGAATGCAAAAAACTTGTCCGTGGGATCTCCGCACTCCGTAAGGACCGCGTCAAAATCATAACTGGTGACGTCCGGGGCGTATGGCGTAGTAGAAGTGCCGTTTGCGCCCGCAGTAAATGCAAAATTGGTTCCGCCATGGAACATATAGCAATCCACATTGCCACCTGCCGAAAGCATATCATCCAGTTCCTGCGCGGCATTTTCCGCAGAACGGGTATGATGAGCACCGCATCCCCAGGCATCGAACCAACCGCACCAGAACTCCATGCAGAACGGCGGGTCATCCGGACGCAGAACTTTCCCGATTTCAAAAGCTTCCAAGCCGCGTGATCCGAAATTCAAACAAAGCGGGGAACCGTCTATAGAGCCGCCCTGCGCCATCAGATTGTAGTCCGGCAATGCTGCACAATCCACACCATCGGCGGTAAACAAAGGAACAGTGATACCGGCAGTGCGGTAAATATCGCGCAATGCCGCCAGATAATTCTTATCACAGCCGAAAGAACCGTACTCATTTTCAATTTGCATGGCAATGATAGGACCGCCGGCATCATACTGCAGAGGTTTCAGGCGTTTTGCAAGTTCCGTGAGATACGGACGCAGCGCAGCCATGTAGGGTTCATTGTTTCTGCGGAACCGGATTCCCTGTTTCAGCATAAGCCAGAAAGGCAGTCCGCCGTTGTCCCATTCCGAACAGATATACGGACCAGGTCGAACGATGACATACAGTCCCAATTCCTGAGCCAAACGGATATAGGCTTCAAAATCCAGATTTCCGCTGAAGTCGTAAACATTTTCCTGTTTTTCATGTAAATTCCAGCAAAAGTAAGTTTCGATACAGTTCAAGCCCAGCTGAACCGCTTTTTCCAGGCGGTCACGCCAGCATTCACGCGGCACACGAAAATAATGCATGGCACCGGAGATAATCTGAAAATCCTTTCCGTCAATCCACACTTTTCGTTTCTGAAACAATACTTTCGATGTCATTTTCGCAGCTCCTTACATCAATTTGAAACCCGGCAAATCCTGAATATCCACAAGTCCTTCCACAAAACCATCACCGGACAATACCACCAAATCGTCAATTTTGCGTTTTTCCACGATTTTCAACACCTCAACCGCCAGAGAATCGGCAGAAATGGAAACAGGATTTCTGGTCATTACTTCCTCCATCCGGCGTGTCAGTATTGACAAATCATTTTCCACACGACGACGGAAATCGCCGTCTGTAAAAATTCCCAGCAACCGATTATCCGGTGTTGTGACAATTGCAGAACCGCATCGTGCTGCCGTCATCCGGATCAGCGTTTCCTTCACCGTGTCTTGAGGACCAGCCAGAGCGACACGGCCGGAATCTACTTTACGCATCAGATCGCTTACCCGCATGGTTACTGCCCGACCGATAGCTCCGCCTGGGTGTCGGAGTCCGAAATCTTCCTTTGTGAATTTGCGCTGTTCCAGCAGCACCATTGCCAAAGCATCCCCCAGTGCCAAATGCGCCGTGGAGGTCGTTGTCGGAGCGAGATTAAACGGACATGCTTCCCGTTCCACCTTGCCGGGAACCACAATATCCGACAATTTTCCCAATGTGGATTCGGGATATCCGGTAAAACAGGCTACCGGAATACCAAGACGTTTAGCAGGAACAATCATTCGGGTGAGTTCCTGAGTTTCTCCGCTGTAAGACAACGCTATCAGAATATCATTCTCCTGCAGCATTCCCAAATCGCCATGCATCGCTTCTACCGGATGCATGAATACACTCGGCGAGCCCGTGGATGCCAGGGTTGCAGAAATCTTCCGTCCGATATGTCCACTTTTCCCGATACCGGTAACAACGATTTTGCCACCGCTGTCCAAAGATTTCATACAGGCAGAAACCAAAGCGACAAACTCATCGCCGATTTGACTCTGCAACTGTTCCAACCCCTCGATTTCTATTTTCAAAACTTGCACAGCTTCACGGATAACGGCATTCTTATCCATTTTCTTTACACTCCAGACTAAATTTCCAAATCAAAATTTCTTCCATAAAAAATTATCATGGTCTTACTGTTGCGAACATTAAAACCCGCTCAATGACAGGATATTATGGCTTATCCTTGCTTAAACGGCATACCGCTCTTCACAGTAAATTCATGACAAGCAATATACAACAAGTAAATAAAGAAATCAACCCCTATTTCCGACTTTTTGTAAATAAAAAAACACAGATATCTCATATCTTTTTTTAATCTGCAGGAAACAACGGAGAAGAATATCTCCAGCGTTGCGGCGTAAGTTTTGTTTGACCTGATGCGAACGTTATGCACAGGGATGCACCCGCCGAGGCGCGTCTCCGTGCATAACGTTTGCCCCGCGGGGCTACCTTCATCAACATTTGAATTCATATTACAAAATCTGACAAAACAACTTTTTCAAAATCGTTTTTTTACGCAGAAAGGTATGGACAGATTCCCTTATTTGAAATGATATGGGATATTTGTGATAAAAAAGGTAGTGAATAGTGGATAGTGGTCAGGTGGCAGTGGCGATTACCAATGACGGCAAACGAAAAATATTTTTTGAAAGGTTGAAAATCAGGATTTGAAAAAAGAGCGAAACGGAGTATATTCCGTACAGGTTCCGATGGTCGGAAAAAAGTGTCTCCGAGTTTAATTATCAAGGGCAAAACAGCATGAAACAAAGTGATATCATCATTCGATCCATTTTCCGGCATATTGATAAGTTCTACCGTCCTGAGGAGTATCCCGCGCTTAACCTTCAATGGAAAGAATGGGAAAAAACACGTCCTTTAAACGGAAAACGTATTCTTGTTGCAACCCCGCTATTCACGAATACGCTGATTCAGTACATTCCGCTACTTGCAGCCGGAGCGGAAATTACGGTTGCAACGAATGACAAAGCCAGTCTTTATGACAGTTCTGTCGTGGCACTGCTGGAAGAGTGGGGACTTCCCCATGTTCATAATGCTGTATCGGGTCAATATGACTGTGTTTTGGATTGTGGCGGAGTTCATGCCATGATGGACCCGGAATCCGGATTTGCGGAATTGACCCGATCCGGCTATTACCATTACGCAGGGCAGAAAAAGCCGGTAATCCTTGTAGATGACAGCAGGACAAAAGCCATTGAAACCTGTCTTGGGACGGGTGACGGCTTTCTCCGGGCGATGAAACAAATCGGTTATACGGATTTCAACAGGAAAAAAGTTGTTGTTTTCGGATATGGGAAAGTAGGACGCGGTATTGTCTTCTATCTGCTGCGGGAAGGTGCGGAAATCACGGTTATAGATGAACCTGAAACGAGCGTACCGGATCATGTCCGCCTCGTCAGTCGGTACGATTTTCCTGCGTTGGGAGAAGCGATCAAAGTGGCATGGTGCATTGTTACTGCCACAGGCGTACGAAATGCCATGGTCGGTAACGGTGCGGCGGAAATTCTGAAAAATACCGATCAGCTGATAGCCGCCATGGGAGTAGAAAACGAATGGGGTGACACTCTGCCGCCAGACCGCATTTTATTCCGCGGACGCGCACTGAACTTTCTTCTGGATGAACCCACGCGTCTCCGGTATATTGATCCCACAATGGCGCTGCTGAATGCCGCAGCTTTGGAACTGACCGCAAAAAAACTGCCGGCAGGAATTCAGAAAATCGACCCTGCAGTGGAATACCATTGGCGGCAGGCTGTGGAACAGAATGGTCTCATAGCCGATGACCTCAGGGAATGCGGACTGTAAGCGGTACGAAAGGAAGACAGCTTTTATTTCGCGAGGATTCCGGCTTTTTCCAAACGTTTTTTGTCTCCATCGCTGATAAAATTATCGGATGACAGATAAACGCTTTTACATTCCAGTCCGGCGGGCAAAACAACAGTACAACCGTCGAAGACGATAAAATCGGCCTTCACATTTGCCTTATTGGCATTGACGAAACGGCTGACATTGCGGAACCGCCATCCGATATTGGCAGAAAAGCGGGAAATTACGGACCAGTCAAGGAGCCCGTCAGCGGGTGTAACATCCAAGATCAAACCTTGTGTTGCCGGGGGAATTTTACCAATCAAACTGCTTAAATCCTCCATGTTCCAGTTGACTAAATGAATCTCCCGGTTGGTCAGCAGCGGAAGGGGAAGACAACGTATGGGTTCTTTTCCGTATTTTGTAATTCCGGTACAGTCTTTATGGGAAAGCAATTCAACGACCTCACCACCGGGGATGACACAACGGATAAAGACCGGTGCGGGCGGTTCGGCAGGGAATGTAAACTGGTTGATATGAAGGATTTTATCCGGTGGCAGCTGAAGGTATTTCAGTGTATAGTAGTGAGCTTTGAAATACTGATGAGAGAATTTGACATTGGAGGCGACATCGTTATTGATGCATAAATTTCCCTGAACGCCGAACCATTTGTCCGGGCCAAGGGAATCTGGGGAGGAATTGACAGAACATCCGGAGGTAATCATCAGGAAGGCGACGGAAGCGGTCAGAAACAAATTTTTCATAGTACACCACGACCTTTCTTTGTCATTGAGATGTTTTTTCTGTATAAAAAGCATTGCTGTGATCCAATTGATCCAAGGCGACGATTGCGGCGGCAAGGATATCAATGTTACGGGAAATATCATCTATGAGCCAATATTCATCCGCTGTATGAGCTACACTGTCAAAATGAGGAAACCCTACCCCGAAAGCCACGGTATTCGGCAAAGCTTTTGCATAAGTGCCGCCGCCAATGACCATAGGCTGATTCACCATATCCCCGGTACACTCTCTGTAAACCTGAAAGAGCGTACGGACCAGTGGCGACTGCGGGGGAATAAACAACGGTTTGGTAATTCTGCTGGACTTCACTTGGAAACCCAACGGAGCGACTGCGGCATTCACCCGTCCCACAATCTCCTGGCCGTCAGAGGTCAGCGGGAAACGGATGTCACAGGTAATTTTAGCATATCCGGGAGTGACGTCAATCATAGACGGAACGAAAGTCAGCGAGGAATATTCATCTTTCAAGTTGATATTCAGTGATTCCTGATTCAGCATTGCCAGGAGTTCCGTCACGGCGCAGGGGTATTTTTCCCGGAGCATTCTGCCGAGTTTCAGAACGGCATTGTCACCGACATCCGGAGTAGAGGCGTGGGCAGCCACACCATCGGCATGCCAAATCAATCCGTCTGACGTTTCCGCATCCGCCCTGCCCGGTACGGCATTGACGACGGTGCCGCCGGAGAAGCGGACAAAGGGATTTTCCCCGGGTTGAAAATCCCGTTCCAAGGTCAGGCGCAGAATTCCCTTCTCGCCTGAGATAACGGGATAAGCGCCATCGGGAGTGAAGGCGTAATCGGGGATTTCACCCTTCTGTGCATAAGTTTTCATACACTCGCAGGTTGTCTCCTCAGCGCAACCGATAAGGAGGCGTACCCGTCTGCGGAAGGGATATTTTTTTGCTTTCAGCTTTTTCAAAATCTCATAAACGAGGACAAGCGGACCCTTGTCATCTTCTGTTCCGCGTCCGTAAATACGATCATCAGCGATTGTCAGTTCGTATGGCGGATAGTGCCAATCGGCGGACGGGCCAGCGGGAACGACATCCAGATGGCATAAGACAGCGTTCATGTGCTCGCCTTCGCCGCATTCCAGCCAACCGCATACGTTATCTAAATTTCCGGTACGGAAGCCATCGGCTTCCCCTTTTTCCAGAAGATAAAGCAAAGCCTTCAAGGTTTCCTGACCGAACGGGGCTTCACCATCCCGTTCACGGCGTTCCGTAACGAAACGGGTAACGACTTTCATTTGTTCCAGGAATGACTGGTATATTTCCTCTTTTTCGGATTTTGTAAAAACAGATTCCGGCATTTTTATTTTCCTTTGCAATTTTGATTGGGACTGGGACTTGGACTGGCAACGATCAGCATTCCGAAGAAAGCGATACCGATTCCGCACCACTTCAGCGGACTGATATTGGAATCCAGCAAAATCCAGGCGAGGAGAACAGCAAGTAAAGGCTCCATATTCTGGAGGGCATTGACCGTACTCAGTCTGGCTCGTCCCAAAGCGGCATACCATGCCCAGAACGCCAGTGCGGTACAAATCAAACCAAGGAACGCCAGATAGCCCCAGCTGAGAGAATTTTCAGGCAAGCAGATGGAGCCGGGCACAATGATTTCCTTCACAACGTTGGCAACCAACAGGAAAGCGGATGCAAATATCATGCTCCAGACAGTCACGACAAAGCTGTTTTCTTTCGTAATCACCCATTTTCCCATCACCGTCGCAATTCCCCAGGAAATTGCAGACCCGAGAGATAGCAAATCGCCTTTCATCGTCGCAAGACTGAAAGAAGCTCTCTGGCCATCGCCGACCAGTATGACACATCCGCCGGTAGTCAAAATAATACCCAATATCTGCAGGATACCGGGTCGTTCCGTTTTTGTGGCAATTCCGATGAGCAAGGTTATAATCGGGCTCAAAGACATCAGCATTGCGGCATTCACACTGCTGGTGTATTTCTGACCGGAAAACAGGAGACTGCTCATCAGTACAAGTGAAAACAGGCTCATCAGTGCGACCAGGCCGAACTCACGAGCGGTAAGCTGAAACAGCCGACCGGGATGCGTTGCCTGCAAATAAACGAAGAGGACAATGCCGCCGATGAAGAAACGGCCGAATGCCAGTGTCAAGGGGTCAAGATTCGTTCTGCCATGGAGCATAAACTCGCCGGCAAGGTAATATAAAGCCCAGCAGACACACGCGACAAGCGTCAGAAGAATACCTCCGACTTCTTTGCGATCCACGAGAGTCATAAAACAGAAAATTCTCCCTTAACAAGAAATCAGCGAAGCGTCTCCGCAATGACTTCCGCAATCTTCGCAATCACATCTTCCTGGAGATACGGATGCATAGGCAAGGCAAATATATCCTTAGCGCAAGCCTCGGCAATGGGGAAATCGCCTTCCTTGTAACCAAGATACTTCATTGCGCCTAAAAGATGCATCGGAATCGGATAGTAACGCGCACTGGGTATTTCCGCTTTTTTCAAAGCTTCCTGAATTTCACCATACCGCGCACTGCGGGGACAGAACTGTGCCCAGACAGAAACATTCCCGGCCGCGATTACCGGCAGTTTCACTAAATCCTTCAAAGCGGCATAATAAGCGGCAGCGACTTTCTGACGGGCCTGCACTTCCGCAGGGAACAGTTTCAGTTTCTCAATGAGAACGGCAGCCTGCAGGGTATCCATACGAGCATTCAATCCCAACCGGACATTGTCATATTTATTGTCGGCACTGCGACCGTGCACCAGAATAGAATACATCCGGGCATACAAATCATCATCATCCGTAAATACGGCACCGCCGTCACCATAGCAGCCTAACGGTTTTGCGGGGAAGAAACTGGTGCAGCCGACAGTTCCAAAAGACGGGGCCTTTTTCCCCTGAAATCCGACAGCTCCGAACGCCTGACAAGCATCTTCAATGACTTTCAAACCGTATTTTTCCGCAATGGGAAGAATTTTAGCGTAATCGGCAGTCTGACCGAACAAATCCACAGGCATGATGGCTTTCGGCTTCAGTTTTCCTTCGGCAATAACCTGCTGGATGGCAATTTCCAGTTTTTCCGGATCAATATTGTAATCATCTTCGGATATATCGGAAAATACCGGAGTCGCTCCAACTAATGCTATACTTTCAGGGGTTGCAAAAAAAGTAAACGGGGTAGTAAACACAGCATCGCCGGGGCCGATATCCATCGCCATAAGAGCCAACAATAAAGCGTCGGTTCCGCTGGAACATGCCAAAGCGTACTTTGTTCCCGCATAGTCTGCAAGTTGCTTTTCCAGAATTGAAACTTCTTCACCGAGAATATAATGTCCGCTGTCAAGAACGCGTTTGATTCCTGCCAGAATATCTTTTTCGATAAGAGAATACTGATGTTTCAGATCAATGAAAGGTATCATTTTTCAGTCTCCTGAATGAATCGTTTTCATACTTTACCAAAATATAATATATCCCGGAAATCTTATTTTTCAAACATAAATATTCCAGAACGCCCCGAATTTTTATTAAATAGCCATAAAGGTGACACGGTTTCTATGGGCATAAACGGACTGGACGATTCCTAAATAGATCATAATAGCGACAAGGAACGAACCGCCGTAACTGACTAAAGGCAGCGGCAAACCGGTAATCGGGAACAAGCGGATACACATTCCGACATTTACCGCGATGTGTACAGTAAGTAAAACAGCTATGGCAGTACACAGACATCGACCGAAGGGATCCGGTGCGAGGTATGCGGTTCTGAAAATAGAGAACAGCAGAACGGCATAGAGCAGAAAGAGTACCATGGAACCGACAAAACCGGTTTCTTCCGCAATGACGGGAAAAATAAAATCCGAATTGGCAACGGTAGTTGGCAAATACCCCAAACGGCAGCGTTCCCCTTTCATGAACCCTTTTCCAAGCAAACCACCACTTCCGACAGCGAGTTCCGCCTGTTCAGCGTTCCATCCGCTGTCACGACTTGACTTTTTCGGATTCAGGAAAGTCTCTACCCGTTCTTTCTGGTATGCTTTCAAATTCATATAAGCAATCGGAACAGCGATAACCGCAAGAACGAGCAGGAGACAAACCCACTTGAGTTTCAGATTGGACACGAAAACCATTGCCGCAGTGATGGGCAAAATCACACATGCCGTTCCCAAATCGGGTTCCAGATAAATCAGATAAAAGGGAATCCCGGCAAGAATCAGCACTCCCAGTATCCAAAACGGTTTGTTGACATCTGCTTTTTTACATGCAAGCAGGCTGGAAACGGCAAGAATAACAGCCAATTTTCCGAATTCTGAGGGCTGTACACTGTAGCCGGCTATGGACAGCCACCGTTGTGCGCCGTAAAGGGTCGTTCCTCTATACAGCACCAGCATCAGCAATCCGATGGCTGCAGGATAGAAAAGGATGGATAAGGGAGCAAGCCAGCGGTAATCAATAAAAATCAGACAAAACCAGAGGACTCCTCCGAATCCCATGTACAACAACTGCTGTTTCCAAATACTCGCATAAATACCGCCCACCTGCTGTCCGACACCATAAATAAAAAGTCCGCCAATTGCCAGCAATGCCAATGCGGGAAGTATCTGTAACAGATCAAAACGCGAAAAAAATGCCTTCAGCAATTCTGCAACAGGATTTTCTGAAGGCTCGCCCTCCTTGATGGAAGACGTCACAGTTGTGTCGTATCGTACCATGATGGGACGTCTTCTCCAAGGGTAAAGGGATTATTTTGTTTCGAAAGTCTGGAGTCGGTCCGGGCCGACGGAAACGATACCGATTTTCGCATCCAGGAGTTCTGCGACACGCAGCAGGTATTTTTGTGCGTTTTCCGGCAGATCGTTCCAGCATTTTGCGTTGGACGTACTGGATTTCCAACCGGGGAGTGTTTCATAGACACATTCCACATCATCAAGCAGGGAGGTATCTGCGGGGAAATTCTCCTCGGTTTTTCCGTTGATTTTGTAACCGATGCAAATTTTCACTTCTTCGAGTTCATCAAGAACATCCAGTTTGGTAACAGCCAGATAATCCACGCCATTCACTAAACAGCTGTATCTTGCGCTGACAATATCCAGCCAGCCGCAACGACGCGCACGACCCGTAGTGGCACCGAACTCACCGCCTTTGTTCCGCAGGAACTCGCCGACGGCATTCTTTTGTTCTGTCGGGAACGGTCCCTCGCCGACACGGGTAGTATAGGCTTTCAGAACACCCCAGACGTTATCAATGGCTCTTGGCGGCAAAGCACTGCCCGTGCAGGCACCGCCGCTTGTGGTATTGCTGCTCGTAACAAACGGATAAGTTCCGTGGTCAATGTCCAGGAAAGCCCCCTGTGCACCTTCCAGCAGAATATTTTTGCCGGCTTTCCGTGCAGTATGGATGGAAACCATGGTATCCGTAACATACGGTTTCAGATAATCAATTGCCGCAGACATTTCCTGCCAAGCCTTGTCAACATCCAGAAATTCTGCGCCATGAGGCGTGTACAGCTTATTGTATTCCGCAGCTTCCGCACGGAACAACACTTCAAAACGAGTCTTGTTCAAAATTTCCACACCGCGGATGCCCGTTCTGGCAGTCTTGGATGAATATGCCGGACCAATGCCGCGTTTCGTAGTGCCGATTTTCTTCCCGGGTGCGGCTTTTCCTTCATTGTAAGCATCCAGCAGTTTGTGCCACGGCATAATCAGATGAGCGCGATCACTTAACTGGATATTGGAAATATCAATACCCTGAGCTGCCAATGCTTCCATTTCATCTTTCAAACCAATAGGATCTACAACAACACCATTGCCGATAACACATGCAGTTCCCTTACGCAGGATTCCCGAGGGAACCAGATGCAGGACGAGTTTGCGATCATCCGCCTCAACGGTATGACCCGCATTATTACCGCCCTGAAAGCGTACAACCATTTCGGCATCACGGGTCAGAACATCAATGATTTTTCCCTTTCCCTCGTCGCCCCACTGGACACCGACCAACACACTAACCGACATTTTATTCTCCTTCACCGCATATATTATTGACTGACAGCCGGACACACGCGGACGTACCGACTGCTTCATTAAAAGAAAAGAACACAAAGGATAATATACCCTCCATTTCAAGTTTTGCAAATGATGGTTAAAAAAAAGAAAGAAAAAGGTTGTCCGGGGAATCGGTCAGGGAACATCGTCTTTCAGAATCGAAGTAAAACGTTTAGAGCTTTCCAGTGCAAATAAAAATAGGTCGTATAGGTCTGACATACAACATCCCCTGCTCCCTGACCACTGACCACTGACCACTGACCACTGACCGATTACGTCTCCGGGAAAAACTTTTTCTCTGCAAAATATTTTTTTGATATTGATTTCCTTTTTGCAAGGTTGTATATTGCACTCAGAGAATCACGCCATAAAACAAAACGAAATTAAGGAAAGGATATCTCTTATGAAAAAACACATTCTTCTGTTTGCTCTCACATGTTCTCTTGCGGCACTGACCGCATGCTCCAAACCCTCTGAATCCGAAATTGAAAGTCAGTCCGTGGAAAAAGTCAACAAAATGCCTATGGTTTTAGGTGAAAAGATGTCCTGCAAATCCGTAAAGTTGGAGAAAGAAATCTCCAGCGGCGAGTGGGAAGCGCTTGTGACCATGAACAATGATAAGACGGTAAAGGCGATTGTTAAAGTCAGTATGTCCGGAGAAGTTTCCGTAGAAATCCGCCAATCCGATTTTCTGGATGTTGTCGGCAACTGATTTTTCCGTTTTGTATGTAAAGGAACCGGGACCGTTATCCCCCGTTCGGTCCCGGTTTTCCTCTCTGTTATCCCCCCTGTTTTCCTCTCTGTTTTCCTTCCTGTTTTCCTCTCTGTTTTTCCCCGATAGAACTCCGGTGCGCGCGTAACGTTTCCTCAGTCTGCGTAACAAAATCAGGATGGTAATTCTTTTTTTGTTTATTTATTCTCTATGTCTTTCGAGCAACTTGACAATGCGACTTGAATTATACGCTATTTTGCTGATTCCGTGTGTTATGTTTGCGAAGAAGAAACTAAAAAGAGACGATGCAAGGAGTGATGATCCCACAATCAGAAGCATTTCTTCTTTAACCAAAAACAACATGACAATGAATAAGATGAAATTCAAGATCCCGAGACAATCAAAGATTGCAGAAATCATCGGCTTTTTGAAGGTGCCGTCATCATCATCTTCTTCTTCATCACTCTGGATGCTGTTCAGTTTTGATAATGCCAAAGGCTTCTTTCTTGTTCCTTTTGGTTTGCGCGTTGGAACAATTTCCGTTTTGCAGGAAGGACAATTAATTGCGACACCTTCCATGTCTTCATCATATTTCGACTGATATCCACAAAATGGACACTCAAAAATAAAAAAGTTATTCATGATATTAATCCTTTTCTCGTTTTTCTGTTCGGTTCAATTACTCTCTTGCATTATTTTATCACATGATGGTGGACATCTAATGGGGGAGTAAGACAAAAATGCAAAAAAAAGACGAATATTTTCACAAATATCCCGTTTTTTTCAGCAAATCCGACGAAATACCCCCTCTGTTGTTAAAAACATAACGTCATAACCGGAGAAAGTGCTCTTTTGTAAAAAAAACGGAACAACCTTGAAAATAATTTGAAAAAAACATTCAGAGGTGATAAATTACGTGGCTGTTTCAGGAGATTATCTCTCAATAGAGAGTTCAGGGAAGACGGTTTTTATCATGGCAGACGAAAAAAAACAATTTGAAAATGCGGGAACGCGGCTGGAAGTGCGCCATTATTCGTGGCATGAGTTCATAAGGCGCTTCGCGCCGGTTCTGAAACCATTCACGCTCCGCATTATTCTGTCGATGGTTTGTATCGGATTAGTCGGTATAGCCGTGGCAGTGCAGCCGCTGTTTCCGAAATATGTCATAGACACGGCCATTCCGCAGGGGTCGCTGTGGCTTGCCGTTGCAGCGGCGGTACTTTTCGTAATCATCCAGTTTTCGCGGATGGGGTTCTGGTATATTGCGCGAATATCCGTTTTGAAGATCACACAGACATTGATTTTTCACTTACGTTCTATCAGTTTCCGTCATTTGCAGTTTTTGGGGCTGTCATTTCATTCCCGATTTTCATCCGGATTTTTGTATGAGCGTGTATTCGGGAGTTCCATTCAGGCTTTGGGGACTTTTTCGGAATCGCTCATACAGGGGCTTGCCCTGCATATTACGGGACTGATTTTCAGTCTGAGCGTGTGTTTCTGGTTTTCCTGGCAACTGACGTTGGTTATTTTAGCGGGCGCCACGGCATACGTATTCGCTGCGCGTAAACTGGCGCCGCGGATTTATATGCGCAACGAGGCTGCGTTGCAGGCGCACATGCTTGTAACGGAACTGATTATGGATCGGCTGCATGGGCACAAGACGATTCAGGCGTACGCGATGGAACAGGAAGTGCAGGAAGATTTTGATAAAAAGGTCTGGGTAGCGCAGGAGAAATGGATCACCGGCCAGATAGAAAAAATGCGTTTTGACTTTGTTTCCGAAGGAATCGGATATCTTCTGACCGCCATGATCGTTGTCGGCGGAGCCTGGATGGTTTTGGGATTGGATATGCAAATCGGTGTTCTTGAGCAGATTACACGAGTTTTCGATTCTTGTTTTGTTGACGTAGTCCACAATGCTCATGCCCGTCTGTGCTTTAAAAAGGTGCTGAAGATGAGACACGAAAGCTATTTGGCGTCGGTGACGAAGCTCGCGCTCGCGGCGGGCGACAAGGGCTGGACGGTCACGACGTTGAACG
>CALCCZ010000130.1 GCA_937900075.1 uncultured Lentisphaeria bacterium | reverse complement strand
TATCGGTTCAATAAAAAAAATGTACACCTTTTAAGACTTTATTCAAGTCAAGTTTGGAAAGATTTGACCGTAAAAAACGCACAAAAACTAATCGGGGACAGTAAGTTTGTATTTTTTTCGGAGGTAACGGACAGGAATATCTCCACTCCAGTCCCGGATGTTTTATTGAGCATACGCAAACGTTGTGCACGGGGCTACTTTCGGCAACATTTGAACTCATATTACAAAATCTGACAAAACCGCTTTTTCTAAACCACACTCTTCCGCGCAGGAGAATGGGGCAAAATTGCCCGTTTATGAAAAATGTGTGACATCTGTGTTTAAAATGTGTTAAAATTTTTTGACACTTTCAAAACTTATTCAACAAAGTGTAAAAATTTCTTGACACTTTTTTAACTCAGTCTAAAAAGTGTAAATAATTCTTGACACTTCTCAAACATATCAAACAAAGTGTAAAAATTTTTTGACACTTTTTAATCACACCAAACAAAGTGTAAAAGATTTTTGACACTTTCTAACTCTACACAGTAAAGTGTAAAAATTTATTGACACTTTCAAAACAACTAAGCAAAGTGTAAATTTTTCTTAACATTTTCAAATTTATTTAAGAAAGTGTAAAAATTCCTTGACACTTTACAATTCCTGTACTATATTACATCATAGACAATGAATCAACCTACCAGAAGGAGTTGCTATGTACAAACGGGAATTGTATCTGCGGCAGATTAGACCTTTCTACCGCAACGAGCAGATCAAGATACTGACCGGAGTGCGTCGGGCAGGTAAAACCGAAATCTTGAGAATGATCCAGCACGAGTTGCTGCCTGAATCCGATAAGAAACATATCGTGTATTTGAGTTTTGAACTGCTGGAAAACAATAAATACCGCGATGCCATTACCCTCTATAACTATCTTCAGAAACTGATTACCGATAAGAACATGTACTACATCTTCCTCGACGAAATCCAGTTCGTGAAAGGATGGCAGGAAGTTGTAAACTCCTTAAAAACCAAATATCGCAACGTCAGTATCTTTGTTACGGGTTCAAACGGCGACCTGCTTATTGATGACCTGGACAGCGTTCTCGGCGGCAGGACGATTTCCTTCCGGATCATGCCTTTCACGTTCTCGGAGTATTATGACTACCGGACGCAGCTCAACAACAACGTTCCCCGTAATCCGGATGATGAATTTGCCAACTATATGCGCTGGGGCGGATTTCCCCTGATCTTCAGCGAGAATGAGGACAATCAGCGGCAAGTCATGCTGGAATCCATTTTTGACTCCATCGTTCTGCGGGATATCGTGACAAAGCTGAAACTGAAAAATTTCTATCAGTTGGAACGTGTTCTGGATTACATCATCGCTTCAACCGGAAATTACATCTCCGGTCGCAGCATCGAACACAAACTGGCTGCGGATAAAATCAATACCGAATCACTGCCGAAAATCCTGGAATACCTTTATGGCATTGAACAATCTTGCATCGTCAGCGTTGTTCCCCGGTTTGATATCATCGGACTGAAAGTGCTGGAATTCAACAATAAATCCTACACTTGCGATCCGGCGTTTATCAATTATAAAAAATCCCTCATCAGCGATCTATACGGTTCCATCTACGAAACTATCGTTTACAATGAACTGATTGCCAGAGGCTACACGGTTCGGACCGGTTGCGTTTACAATAAAGAAATTGACTTTGTCGCAACCAGAAAACAGGATGAAAAAATCTACATCCAGGTAGCGTACGAGATTACGGCAAAAAACCGGGAACGCGAGTTCGGAAACTTTTCCTCTATCAAGGACAACTATCCCAAAATGGTAATCTCGCGCGACAAGATTCCGCTGACGGAAAACGGGATTATCCACCGGAACATTGTTGACTTCTTGCTGGACCGTTGAAGATTGCGGAATACACTCCCCATCCTATCCTTTTTGTCGGCTGTACAGGGTATAAAATCCACAATTCACCGAACAATTTTCCAACAATTCACCGAATAGAATTTCTACAATTCACCGAATAGAATTTCTACAATTCACCGAATAAAATCATCACAATTCACCGAACAAATTTCCTACAATTCACCGAATGAATTTTCTACAATTCACCGATTTTGACTTGATTTTTGCAAAAAATGAAGTTGCATTTCGTATAGTAATATGGATAACAGTTCCGGAGGAAATTTTTGAAAATCTGACTGAGTTCAAATTCCGCGTTGACTACAATGAATTTGCAATCTTTCAGGGACAACGGACAGATTACAAATTGTTATGGAATGGTTGTGAAAATATTTGAAATTTAGAAATATTATTCCAAAAATCAAACATTTTAATTTGACTTTGTCTCCATTCAGTTTTATCTTACGTCAAATACTTTTGCATTTTCTCCTATGGAGCTTAAAGTGAAACAGGTTTCGTATAAAAAATTGTGGCATATCCTGATTGACCGTAACATGCGGAAAATAGAACTGAAAGAAGCAACGGGTATGAGTTCGTCAACGCTGGCAAGAATGGTTGCCGGTCAGCCGGTCAACGTGGAAGTACTTTTGCGGGTTTGTACGGCGCTGGATTGCGATTTCGGCGACATCATGGAGGCTGTACCGGAGGGAACAGATAATCCGCTGAAAAAAAGTTCAAAAAATTTTCATAGAACAATCAGCACGGACAATAGATGACCATGTAACCATGATATATTACCGGAAAACGAAAGAGCAATTATGACAGAAAATGAAAAACAGGTAATCAGCAGAGAGCGCGTAACGCAGCATGGTGAGGTGCTGACTGCAAGACGCGAAGTCGATGCTATGCTTGATCTCGTCAAGCAGGAAACAGAACGGATTGATTCCCGATTCCTTGAGCCTGCCTGCGGAACGGGAAACTTTTTAATTGTTATACTGGAACGAAAACTTGTCGTCATTGAACGAAAACTGAACTTGAAGGAAAAGAAGCTGAAGAAAGCTGAAAAACGCCCCGGTTGGAAAGCCAAACCATTTGAGATGGATTCCATGATTGCTTTGAGCAGTATCTACGGAATTGACATTCTTGAGGACAGCATTGAGGATGCCCGTTCCCGGTTGTTGGCATTCTATATTGAGTCATATCAGCGGATTGTCGGCTTTACCCCGTCCAATGAACTGATTGAAAGCGCACGATTCATCCTGCGAAAGAACATTCTGCTGGGAGATGCCATCAATACCCAGGACAAGGTTTCGGTACCGGGAATCCCCGGATTGGACCAAATTGTCTTTACGGAATGGAGTCCTATCGGTGAATTTTTCAAGCGCCGTGAATTCCGCTTTGATTCCATGCCAATGGACGGTGCAGATGCGACTTCTGCAGTAAAAAATGAAAATATTCAGCTGGGACTCTTTGACGATCAGGAACCCGCCCGTCAGGAACAGATTTTGAAAACAGATACAGGAAGGGATATCATGAAACCAACTCCAATTAATGAATATCCGCCTGTTCATTATTTGAAACTCGCGGAACAAGGAGAGAAATAACATGGCAGAACAGATAATCCCCGATGAGATAAATCCCGCCAACGGTTTTCTCAATTCCGTTTACAAGCCGGATGTTCTTCAATGCCTGGCGAATTTGAGCAACGATGAAGTTTTTACGCCACCCGATGTGGCCAATGAGATTTTGGATTTACTGCCACAGGAACTCTTCTCTAATCCAGATACCCGGTTTCTTGACCCGTTCTGCAAGTCAGGGGTATTCCTCCGGGAAATTGCCAAACGACTGATTCACGGTCTGGAAAAGGATTTTCCGGATTTGCAGAAGCGTTTGGATCACATTTTCCACAAGCAGCTTTTCGGAATCGCCATCACCAGTTTGACGGCACTTATGTCCAGACGGTCACTTTATTGCTCCAAAAATGCAGATTCCCAATGGTCTGTCTCCCAATTCGACAATCCGGACGGAAACATTTTCTTCAAACGGATTCACCATACGTGGGTGAATAAAAAATGTAAATATTGCGGAGCAAGCAGAACGGAATATGACCGTAATGATTCCCTTGAAACCCATGCGTATCAATTCATTCACCCCGGAAAGGTGTTCAACAATATGAAATTTGATGTTATTATCGGAAATCCCCCGTATCAATTAAGTGATGGAGGACATGGCGTAAGCGCAAAACCGCTTTATCATCTTTTTGTGGAGGCCGCAAAAGAGTTGAATCCCAGATATATAACAATGATTATTCCATCCCGCTGGTATGCTGGGGGAAAAGGTCTTGACAAGTTTAGGGAAAACATGCTTAATGATGGCCGTATAAGCCACCTCTTTGACTTTGAAAACAGCGCAAGCATCTTCCCCGGTGTAGATGTTGCAGGCGGAATATGCTATTTTTTGTGGGATAAGAATCACCATGGACTGTGCAAAGTAACAAATTACTACAATGACGAAAAAATTGAGATGGAGCGCAAACTAAATGAATATACAACATTTATCCGTAGCAATCTCGCAATTTCAATTTTGCGTAAAGTAATAAAAGCACACGGAAACAATGCTTATCTTTCTGAGAAAGTATCTGCGAGAAAGCCCTTTGGGCTGGCTACAAATTATCAGCCTCAAAATTCAGGCATCCCCTGTTGGTTTATTCAGAGCATTGGGTTAAAATACGCTGACCCTTCTTTGATAAATGAAGAAAATCCATATTTCTATAAATGGAAACTACTTATACCTCCCGCCCCGATTGCAGGACAAACAGATTTTTCAAAACCAGTAGCCTTTTACTATGATGGAAATACAAGAATAGCAGAACCTGGTGAATGTTGCACTGAGTCGTACATTATAGCTGGCGCATTCGAATCAGAAGAAGAAACACTTGCATTTAGGTCATATCTGTTTACTAAAGTCGTAAGATTCTTGTTGCTTCAAACTGTCGTCTCTCAACACGTCACATCCAAAAACTTTTATTTTGTTCCTGATTTGGGTGAATATTATGACAAATATACTGATGCAATGCTTTGTGAACGCTGGGGAATTACAGATTCTGAATGGGCATATATTGACTCTAAAATATCAACTGCTGAGTGAGGTAAAATATGCAGAGTTCTCCTGATGTCTTTTTTGAATCCCAGAATCGGCCTCATATCTACGCCTATACTGAGCCTCAGTATGAAAAAGCTCCATGGTCTGGTGCACGTCCCGGTAAAGGGATCATCAAGGTGGGGTATACCACTAAGGACGTGAAGGAGCGCATCGACGAGCAGTTTCCGATCAAACGCCCCGGCGGAAATCCATATAAAATCCTGCTGGACGAATTTGCGATCCGCGATGACGGCACGCTCTTTATGGATCACGACGTCCATGCTCTCCTCAAAAAGCAGGGCATTAAGCAGCTT
>CALCCZ010000129.1 GCA_937900075.1 uncultured Lentisphaeria bacterium | reverse complement strand
TATGCCCCGATTTTACCCTTGGAATATCAAGGATTTACGGCAATTTATCACCCGTACAGAGAACATTCATAAATGCGTTTTTTTTCACTTTCCGGCGTGTGTTTTGCATAGAATCTCCGCTTTTTCCTATCAGTTCAAAAGGGTTTTTGTGGTGAAAACAAAAAACTGCGGGGATTGTTTCCAGTCTCCCGCAGGATAGGTTGTTACAATCACGGGGAAACGCCCCGTTGGGATGGCATGATGTTCCCAAATTATTCAAAGGTAAAGAAATCGGTGAATCCGGCGATGTCAAAGATGTCCAGGACGATTTGCTTTGCATTCTTCAGGATCATTTTGCCGTTTGCCGCCTCCATTTTCTGCTGGGTGGCAAGGAAAACACGCAAGCCTGCGGAGGAGATGTAATCGACTTCCGCGAGGTCGAAAACAATTTCCGTAACGCCCTCGTACTCGATGTTTTCGGCAAGTTCGGGAGCCGTTGTCGTGTCAATGCGTCCCAGCGGTTTCAGAATGAGCTTACCGTCCAGATTTGTCTTTTCAATTTTCATTTTGTTTTCTTTCCTTATTTTTTTTATTTATTCTTTAATCTTGTCTTGTTTGCGTCTTATCTTTTGTTCAAACCGAACAGTCTGGAGAAGAAACTAGGGTTGACTCTGTCGTAAATTGTTGCCAGCGTCAATGCGGAGTGGTCGTTGTGTTCTGCAAGGACCTTGCAAATTTTAATGAAGAACTTGGTGAAGTCTTCCATTGTTTCCCTGTCATAGCGGCTTCCGGAGTAATGGATAACGATTTTAAGACCGTCTTCGCCGTCCAGAATGTCCATGTCCATAATGGACTGTGAGGCGGCGTTGTTCTGGCGGATTGGAACCTGTTCCAAGACCATGCCGTTTGCCTTAGCCTCTCGGATGTCGCTTTGGTAGAGGACACAGGGAATATCGTCGGTAACGACATTGCTGTTCTTGTAGAGATAAGGATAGCAGCAGTTTTCAATTGCCTTGGCAACCTGTTCGGACGTTCTGGCGTAGACGTCGCGGATATCCATTTCCCTGTTGAGTTCAAATGCGATGGGCAGGGCGCGGAAAAGCAGTCCGCACGTGGACATGGATTCGACGTCCTCGCGTCCGTTGTAAATCCATGAGAACTTGACATTGCCGGTTTTTTCCCGGATGGCGAAGGCGAGTGCGAAGGCAGTCAGGAAGAACTCGTTGCGCGAAATGTTGAATTTCTTTTCAATGAGTTTGAGTTCCCGCGGGTCAAGGCCGATGGGGGATTCCAGTTCTGCCAGTTTGTTTTCGCGGGTTTCGTGGTCTGTTTTGAGTTTACAGGTCCACTTGTCGCCGTTGTACCTTTCCTCGTAGTATTTCCGCGCCTCGTCATAACGCTGTGAGTTTTCCGCGTCTTCGCGTTTCTGGAGCGTAAGGTAGTAATAGTCCGGTTCCATATCCGTTTCCATATAGGCGTTGGCGATGTTTTGCATCATCACCTTGAAGGATGTGCCATCGAAAATAGTATGGTGGATGTCCAGGAAGAGGTAAAGAGCCTTTTCGGTTTCAAACAGGCGGCAGCGGTAGAGTTTTGCGCCCATGATCTTGAATGGCTTCACGAGGTCGTCCCTGAGGTGCTTTAAGTCAAACTCGGAGAGTTTCTCAACCTTGATGTCCTCAATCAGTTCCGGATGGTATGATTGGACGATATCTCCATCGCGGTTGAATTCCAAGGTGGTGCCGAATACGGCATGATGCCTGAGAACGCGGGAGACAGCCATTGCGAGGCGTTCCGGTTCAAACATTTCCTTTTCCAGTCGAATCAGTCCGAAAAGGTTGTACATCGTGGAGATGGGGGTATAGAACTGGTAGTCAATCATGAAATTCTGCTCGGTAGTGACCTTATGGGCAGTTTTCTTTGCCTTTTCGTTCTTTTCATCGAAATTCTCGAGGTCGTTGCGGGCGTGGTTCTCCAAATAGATTGCGGCGATTTTTTCGGGAGTTCTTCCGCGGAAGATGTCGGAGGCGTTCAGCCCCTTCAAGCCACAGCCAACGATGACCTGCATGGATGCCAGGGAATCGCCGCCGAGTTCGTAGAAGTCGTCGTGAATGCCAATTCGCTTCATTTTCAGGGCAATTGCCATTGCCTTGCACAGCGCGTTTTCAGTCTCGTTTGTCGGTGCGACATAGTTGCTGACATACTGGGACGTGTCGGGCTTCGGCAATGCCTTGCGGTCCAGTTTCCCGGTTGCCTTCAGCGGTGCCTTGTCAATGTGAATGAAATACTGCGGCAGCATATAGTAGGGTAGGCGCATGGACAGTGCCTCGCGTGTCTTCTGCGCATCAGGCTTTGGGATGTCCGCAGTATAGTAGGCGGCGAGGAACGCTTGTTCGTCGTCCTCGAATCCGCGGACTGCACACCAGTCAAGGTTCAGCACCTGCTTGACTGCGGCTTCTACCTCGGCCGGCTCAACCCGATTTCCATTAATCTTCACCATATCTGTATTGCGTCCGAGCAAGACGAAATCGCCGTTTGGCAGTTTTTTTGCCAGGTCGCCGGTATGGTAGACCCCGTTTTTGAAGGCACGCTCATTTTCCTCGGGGAGGTTCATGTAGCCACGGACGTAAGGGTTGTCGACGCAAAGTTCGCCGATTTCGTCATCGGCGACTTCCTTGCCGTTTTCGTCCAGTAAATGGATTTGCTTGTCAAACTGCGGTTGACCGATGGGGCAGGTATCGTAACTCTTGTCAATTTTGAAAATGCCGACAGCAAAGCCGCTTTCGCTCATTGCGTAGATGTTGTAAATGTCCAGTCCATGCGGTTCAATGCCGTTTGCGGGTTCCGCACCGACAATGAGTTTTTTTAGGAACGGGCCTGTCTTGGAACCCAATGCGCGGACGTATGACGGCGTGAGGAATGTGATGGAAATGCGCTTCTCGAGCATAAAAAATCCCAGTTTCAGGGGGTTTTTCACGGTGGCGTAGGACAGAATGAAGAACTTTGGCGTCGGAATATCCATGATTTTCAGGATGACCATCACGGACGCAACGAAATTCAGAGGCGCGGCCAAGGCGAAGCGTTCGTCGTCGCTAACGAGGGATTTGCCCTTGTAGGACAGCGAGTCAATGCCCTCGTTCAGGTTACCGTATTCGTGCAGCACGCCCTTTGGGTTGCCGGTTGTGCCGGAGGTATAGACTGCGTATGCTGCGTCATGGACGTCCACGTCTGCATAGCCGTCCTGCTGTGCCATCTGCATGATGGTAGCCCAGTTTTCGGCATTGATTTCAATTTTGCAGCCACAGTCATCCCTGATAAACTTGATTCGCTCGGGAGCGTATGTGTCTTCGACCAAGGCAAATGCTGCACCGGCACGCCAGACGCCGACCATGGCAATGACGGGTTGCACACCGCGTGGCAGGTTGATGAGGACAAAGTCCTCCCTGCCAACGCCGTTTGTCTTCAGGTAGGCATAGATACGCCCCGTAAGGTCGTAGAATTGTTCAAAGCTGATTCCCTTTGGCGTTGCCTCGTCAAACAGGAAAACGTGTTCGGGATTTGCATTCTTGCGTGTTTCAATGAGTTCTGCGATGCGGTTCATTTTTTTATCTCCATGGTTAGCATTGTGATGTCATCGGTCTGTGCGGCTTTTCCTATGAATTTGCTTATTTCTTTTTCGATTTGCTCGTTCAGGCTGTTTTCCTCGCTTGCGTTTCCGGTGGCGTTTTGCAGGGCGGATTTCAGCCTTTCCTCGCCGAAGAGTTCGCCTTTTGTGTTCATTGCCTCGGTAACGCCGTCCGTATAGAGGAAAATCATGTCCCTCTTGCTCAGTGTGATGTTCTCAACCTGGTATTTCACCTGCCGGAATGTCGCCAGCGGCGGTTTTTTTCGTAACGTGCCTTTTATCCATTGGACACTTCCGTCTGCACGCTTGACAAGTGGCGGATTGTGGCCTGCGGAAACGTATTCCATATCGCCGGTCTGCGGATTGAGGATGCCAATCCAGGCGGTCACAAACATTTGTGCGTCATTGTGGTCACAGAGTAACTGTGTTGCCCGGATTACTGCCCCGGCCAGGTCTGTGGAATCCATCATGCAGGATTTCAGGATGTATTTTGCGCGCATCATGAAAAAGGCGGCCGGCACGCCTTTTCCGGCGACATCGGCGATGGTGATGGCTATGCGGCCGTCCGGCAATGTGTAGTAGTCGTAAAAGTCGCCGCCGACTTCCCTTGCGGGCGAGATGGAGGATATGATGCTACAGGGATAATCCGGGCCGACCCAGTTGTTCTGCATTTCGGCGTCCTGAATCGTGAATGCAGTTTTCATGTCCTGGGAACGGAGTTTGTCAATCTCCTTTTGCTTTTTCGTGAATTTGATTTTTGCGATGTTGAACGCAATGCAGAAAATCAGCAGGACCAGTCCCGAGACACTGATTTGGCGGGCGGCACCGTAATAATATTCGGAGTAGGGGATGGCAAAGTATATTTTCAGGCAGTCGTTGGGATTGCCGTTGATGGGAATGCTTTCGAAGATATTGGCAATGTGCCAGATATCGCATATTGACACCTCGAAGAGTTTGCCAGAATCGTTGTTTTCGTATTTCAGAATTTCCTCCGTAAATCCGACTTCCCTCGCATTTTTCCCTGTCATCTGTGGAAAGCGGAACACGGGGTCCTGCACCCGAGCGTCAAGCCGGTTGTCGGCATCCCTTGTGACGCGGATGGCAAGGATTTGCCCGCTCTGGTGGAACCTTGCCCTTTTCAGGAGTGACTCGAAAAACGGGATACATTCGCTTTCCAAATGACTTGCGGAATAAAGTACCACGACAGTCCATTTTTTACCGTCGGTGGTTGTATGGACAAAGCCGTATGACTTTGCTGACCCGTTGTACGACTTGTCAATGTACTTGTCGTTGACATCGCGTTCGACTAAGATCTCCGTCATGCCGTTGTTTAATTCTGAAAGCTGGAGGTTCTTGTACTTGCGCCAAAAACTGATATCCGTGATTTTCCGGACGTCCGGCTGGAGATGTTCGGGGATGGAGGTTACAACCAGGTTTCCCTCCGAGTCAAAAACGCTGATTTCGTCAAGGTTGAAACACCTTGCATATTCCTTGAGTTTCTTTGTGTCAAGTTTCGTGATGTCTTGGAAATCCGGTTCCCGAGCCATTGAATTGCTGTTTGTCGTCATCATATAGCCAATGCGTGTGTTCAACCCCTTTGCCAGTTGCTGGTTCGATTCAATCAACGCCTTGCATGTATGAGCATAAGCGTCATTTAGTGAGAATATGGTTATCGCACCGAAGAGAACGCTGAAAAAGGCGAATGCGAGCAGGGCAGGAAGGCGGATGGAGTAGAAGTCCTCGTCCTTTTTTCCATAGGGAAACGTGATGACCGAACAGACAACCATGGCAAATATCATACCCCACAGCAGATAGGGAAGATGCGCAAACAGGATTTCAAGGCTGGTGGAAATTGAATAGTTGTGTATAGTGAAACTGTTGAATACTTCAATCGCGTTCTTGATTTGATAGACATCCTCCGCACATAACGAACCATGACCGTCCATGTTGTATTCCGCAATTTTTTCCACGGGGAAATAGGATTGCAGGAATGACATTGTTTCATTGAATCGCTCTGTTGCCGTCGTCCCGGGCAACACGTATGGTGACAGTAGAGCCAGCAGGCCAAGGCGTAGAATTTCGCCAAAGAGTCCCGCAAGGCCGGCCGTAATGATGAGGGGTTGGCGGTCGTCGAAAATCCAATGGCGAAGGGCGGCAGCATAAAGCGTAACAACGAATATTGTGGAGGCGTCAAGGAATATGTACCAGAAATCTATCATGTCGCAAATCAGCAAGATGACAATATGTCCGATGGTCGCTATACTGCCCGCAAGAAGGCCGGCAATCGGATTAAAGCAGAATGACGCTACAATGGACGGGGCATTTACGATACTGATAATGGTGTTCGCGTCATTGTGGAAGAAATATGCGGAACAGGCGTCCGTTGCAATGGCAACCAGACCGAAAAGAATTCCCAGCAAGGGAATGTTCTTTTCAAGTTTGTTGAGTTTCACAAGAAGACAGCATACGGCCAGTACGCCAATGGTGCAAAAGATGACCATTGCCGCCGGAGTGGAAAAGGAATGCAGAAACTCACTCAGGAAATTCATTTTGTCCCACCATTGCCGGATTCAGTTTCTTTGTCAGTGTCAGAACATTGCAGTCGTTCTCAAAGCGGTATTCCACAGTATCCATCATTCGCCGGACAATCAAAATCCCCAGCCCCCCGATTTTCCGTTCCGCCAGGGGAGTGACCTTATCTGTTTCCCGGTTTTCCGCCAGAGGATTGAACGGAATCCCGTGGTCGCGGAAAACCAGCGTGATAACCTGTGTCTGCCGGTCGTATGCAATGGAAACATCAACCTTTCCCGTGGTGCTGGGATAGGCGTATGACGCAATGTTGGTGAATATCTCGTCGGAGGCAATCAGTATCTGCTGCATTGTTTTCAACGGGGAGGAAACTTCCATCAGCACATCCTCAAGCCATTTGCGCAAGGACGGATATGCCTCAGGTTGCGCCTGAAACGTTTGTGATGCGTTTCCTTCAGTCAAGGCCATTTTCTTTCTCCTGTTCGTTTCTACACGTGAGCATCTCACTTTGCAACGCCCAACGGCGTATGCCATCCTTACCAAGTCGCTTGCAGGCAATGTCAGCACACGATACCACCGGTTTCATGACTGCAATATCAATTCTTTTCCTTTATAACATGTGTAATAATATATATCAAAAAGGAATATTGTCAACTTTTTTTAAAACACCCCTGCCGTATTTTTTTGCTGTGCCACGTCTCAAAGTAAACGCGCGGGATAAAAATCAAGCCGTGCGTTTACTATGGCAATTGACAATATGGGGTGATGGTTTCCACCGCCTACGGACATCCGGCATTCATTGTGCAGAAAAATAAACTCTGCTCCAATCAAATCGAGTACATGGGACGCAAGTGTCAGGAAAATGCGTGAGCCCCAAGACAAAAGATTCTGATTGAAGACGATGAACTATGAACGCCGATAATCGGTCAGTGACTTTTTAGCGGTTCTCCCACTGCCTCAAACTGGCGGATCAGGTATTCGCCGGAACTGCGAACCATGTTCATAAAAGCCGGATATACCTCGTCGGGAACCCTTTCGTAGACGAATTCCCAGCAGAGTTCGCCCGCATAGTTGTTCTTTTTCAGGATTGCCATGAGTTTTTCCCAGGGGATATCCCCGAAAAAAGCCGGTTTGTGCATATCCCTTCCGTAGCGGTTGTCATGAATATGGGTACAGACAACATACGGGGCCAGTTTCTCCATATCCGTTATGAAAGCATCGCCGCCGCCCGTACTGACGTTCAGATGTCCGGTGTCCAGGCAGCAGCCGATCCCAGACCCCGGGAAACTTTCGATGACTGCGATAACTTCTTCTGCGGCATGCGTAAACCGACTCCGATTTGCCGGATCTTCCTCAAAAAGGTTTTCGATTGCTGGACGGATCCCCAGTTCGACGCATTGATCGATAATCGGTGCGAGATATTCGCGTGTCCGGGCAAGGATGCGTTCCGCATCGAAAGGTTCGCCGTTTTCCGGACGTGCTTCATCCGCGTGGAAAACCAGATACTTGGCTCCCAGTACGGCAGCCGTTTTGACTGCGCGCGGTGCGAATTCGCGGAATTTTTCCAGACCGTTCGGACCATAACGGAAAAAAGGACAATGCGACTGATGTATCTGAAGTCCGGCTTCCTCGATTGCTTCCCGTTGTTTGTGAGCGTTTTCCAGATAATCCTCATTTGTGACCGGAGTCAGATGGTCCAGCAAAAGGATTCCGGCGTCTTTGCAAAGCTTCAACGATTCATTCAAAGGACGAATTTCTGTTGTATTTCTGCGTAAAGAAACAAAATTCAAACCGATTACCTGACGCATATCAAAATCTCCATAGTTATTGATTTCAGGATTTTTCAAAATATCCTTGTATAAAAACGTAAATCCAGTGCAAATCCGTTTCCGGATTATAATCAAATTGCCTGCTTTCGTTTGTTACTCTACACTATCTTTTTTTACTTTTCAAATTGTTTTCCCTATAATTATAACTCTTTTCCCTCATTTCCCCTGCGCAGTATTATGCAATTGGCCCGTGACGTTGTTCCGTTTCTGCAATGATAGCCCGGCCGTGTACAGTACTGACAGCCACAGTTGTGCGCCGATGCTGAATGAGGCTCAAAAAAGTTTTATGTTTGTTTTTTTTGTTTGAAAGTTCGCTGAACGGTGCTATTATATTCAACAGAGAAAAGAATACACAAAATCAGGAGCAGGAGATATATTTATGATCAGTGTAAAAGATTTCGGTGCCATTGGAGACGGTATTACGAAAGATACGCAGGCGATTCAGCGGGCCATCGACGCGGGCGGAGTTGTGAATTTTCCGCCGGGAATCTATCTGACTGGCAGTATCTATCTGAAATCCCATGGTGGAATACATCTGGAGACAGGTGCAGTTCTCAAGGGAAGTCCCGATATAGAAGATTACAATGCTCCGGATTTCTGTCCGCAGAACGGTGTCAGCAAGGTAGAACGGGCGTATGGTCAACATCTTGTTATTGCGGTAGAGCAGCAGGATGTGATTATTTCCGGTCATGGGACGATTGATGGTTCGCGTAGTTTCTTTTTTGATCACACGAAGTATACGCGGGACAATTTTCCCGGCTGGCGTCCATCGCAAATGATTTTTCTTTGCGAATGTCAAGGTGTGACTGTGGAAAATGTCCGGATGGTCGATGCACCATACTGGGCTTGTTTTATTTTAGGATGTGAGGATGTCAAGGTCCGCGGGGTTACGATTCGTAATGAGCGAGGTGTTTGGAACGGAGATGGTCTTGACATTGACTGCAGTCGCCGTGTAATCGTGAGCGATTGTGACATATCGTCTTCCGATGACAGTTTGACGATACGTGCTTCGTGCGTAAAACGATTGCAGCATTCGCCGGGTCTGTCGGAAAATATAGTTGTAACGAACTGCATTCTTTCGTCGCAACAGGCGGCGATCCGGCTTGGAGTGGGAACCGGTACGATTCGTGATTGTGTGTTCAGCAACATTACAGTTTCGCAGACTACTTTCGGTATTGTATTCCTTTCAACGTATCTGCCGGATATTTTCCCGGATGGAGCGGAAGGCGTTGAAATCAGCAACATTATGTTTGAAAACATGGTTGTTCATGCGAAGGTTCCATTTGATTTGAGTTGCACGTGGCTTTATCCCCCCCGCAAGACTTCACAGAAGAAAATATCAAATGTCACATTCCGTTCCATTCGGGCGTATGGGTGCAGAACCAATCTGCTGCAAGGCGATGAAGATCTGAACCTGACGGATATTGAGTTTGCCGATGTGCAGCTTTGGATGACCGGCGGGGAGAAAATTCTTCCGCCGGAATCCTGTATGCGGGATGATAAAGTTTATTACCGCCCATGGGCGTTTTACATACTCAACACGCAACGGGTTCGTTTTCTTCGTACAATCTGTCTGTGGGAAAATGAGTCTGATAAGTGGGAAGGCACGATGTATTTGAAGAACAATCCGGATTTGGACATGATTGACTGCCGGTTTGATGCACCGAAAAATGGTATAACAATGATTCAGGCGTGATATGAAAACAATTTTATCAAAGAGAATATTCACCGTGCAGGATTGTCCGGGATATAACTCCTGGCCGATGCTTCAAAATATTGGTCAACGGCTTGTCTGTGCTTACAGCCGTGGAACGAGGCATGACATTGCAGAGATTCCACGTTCGCTTTATGCAAGAGTATCCGATGACGGAGGTTTGACATGGCAGTCAGAGACATTGATAGCCGATACTCCGGGTTGCGGTGATGTGGCTATTGGAAAAGGACTGGATGAGAATGGACAGATGCTACTCTGGAATCGTGCTGTAAATGGTTCTCTTTACGGAAAAAAGGGGGCTTTGCGTCATTCTCTTTTTCGCAGTCCGGACGGGATTCATTTTACTTGTGTTTCCACGCCTGATTTAGACCCGGAACCGATGCAGATTACGGATGTTTTTCATGTTCCCAGCATAGGTTTGGTGGCATTTTGGTTTTCCGGTACCTATCGTGATGATGATTTCCAGCATGCATGGGGTATGCTTACGAGTACAGATAATGGCTGTTCCTGGAAGCAAACCGTGATTGAATCGGGACTTTCCAAATCTGAATGGCCGACGGAACCATCCGCATTGTATCTTGGCGATGGACATATATTTGTGATTGCCCGGACAGAAAGCGGACCATCCCAGTTTCAGCTGGAAACATTTGATTACGGAAAAAACTGGACGAAGCAGCGAACCAATATCTCTGATGTGAAGATATCAACACCATCCCTGTTGCTAAACAAGGAAACCGGGTCGGTGAGCAACTATTATTACCATCGTACACAAGGATTGCTGAAGAGACGTCAAGTATTTCTGAAAAATATTATCGGACATCCGCTTGACTGGCCGGAACCGGAAATTGTAACCGAGGGCAGTGCGGAATGTATTGATGCCGGCAATGTCAATGCTGTTTCCCTGAACGGCAGACATTACATAGCATATTACTCAGGGAAGAGTCCGGACACATCCGTGTATGTTGCAGAAGTTCCGGAGAAAGCATAACAGGAAAGACAGGAGATAAACATGTTTGATGCGCACATTCATCTTTACATGGGGCGATGCGATACCCCGCGTGATTTTCTCGCAAAAACTCAATCTGCCGGAATTACCGGCGGTAATATTTTTACTCCCGGTCCGGAATGGACTATCGGCGAGGCGGAAGGTGATTTTCGCTGGGAGGCCCGCTTGGAACAGATTTTTGAATTTACTTCCCAAACACCCGGTTTTTATCCTTTTTTCTGGTTTAATCCGACAATGGCGGATGCGGAAAAACAGATACAAACGGCGGCGGAACGTGGGATCAGGGGATACAAAATCATCTGCGACAAATACTATCCTGCGGATTGTCTGAAAGCCTGCGAGGTGATAGCGGAAACCGGATTGCCGGTTATGTTTCACAGCGGGGTTTTAGGGGGAGGCAGAGATCAGCTTTCCTGCAAGTACAATATTCCGACACAGTTTGAGATTCTTTTTTCCGTAAAGAAACTGCGTTTTTCTTTGGCACATTTAGGTTGGCCGTGGATTGATGATTATATGGCAATGGTGGCAAAAAGTGCCTTTACATGGGATCCGGATTTCGGAAATACCATGTATTTTGATTTGACCCCGGGAACGCCCGGAATCAGCAGGGAAGATGCGGAATACAAGTTCGGCTTCATCATAAATGCCTTCAAGTTCGGTGCGCCTCCTCACGGTGGCCTTGCCTACGGTCTTGACCGTTTCGTAAGCCTCTTCGCTGGCCTCGATTCAATCCGCGACTGTATCGCATTCCCAAAGAATAACTCAGGTCGCGACGTAATGCTCGACGCACCTTCATTCGTTGACCAGAAGCAGTTGGATGAGGACTTCATTGCCCTTAATCTCCCCACAGAAGCATAGCAGAATACCTATTTTAAGGCAATTTAGTGCTTAAAGTCAAAATAATTGGTAAGAAGTTTTGTCAATTCGATAAAACTTCTTACCTTTGCATTACAAAAGAAAGGGAAAACCCTTTGTAAGGCACTATTCCTTATTTCTTTTCAATAACAGCATCAATTACATCATTCATTATACTGTCATTAACTCCTTTTCTTTTTGTGATAATAGAAATTAATAATAGGCCACTTCCAGCAATTAGGAGGCGACCGGTGTATAATGTTTGTTATTTGCTTTAGTGAAATTCACGATGCAAAGGTAATTTATATGTATGCAGTCTATCTGCACAACAAAAATTATTTATCGTAATTATGCTATGTTAGTGCAAAATACAGAAAATGCCCATACAAACAGAGTCTGCACAGGCATACAATTATGAGAAAAAAGTGTGTTTGTTTATTTCTTGCGCCTGGTTCGCTTTCCAAGAGCTGAGTTGATTTCCTCCATGGTCAGCGGAGCTGTACTCTTGCGGCCAGTCTCTAACCATTTTATCAGTTCATCCTTAAAGAAGGTGATATTTTTACCTCT
>CALCCZ010000128.1 GCA_937900075.1 uncultured Lentisphaeria bacterium | reverse complement strand
CTTACGTTTCACTTTGCATCGCAGAGTTTCAAGAAGCTGCCGGTGGTGCCGGTTGCAAGCATTGATTTCAAGAAGCAGTATACATCTGCCGAGGGCGTCGTGATCAATCCGGATTCACTTCTTGTCTATGGAGAGGATTCTGTTCTGGAGAATGTGAACGCAATATTCACAAAACCTCTCACCAGGCACGATGTTGAACGTTCCATCCACGGCAATCTCAAGCGCGAGCCCGGCTCGATCAACTATCAGCTTTACGGCTCAAAGGGAAGCATGGAAACTGACCGCTGGGACGGCGGCAATCTCCACGTTTATATGGAGGGCGACCGCAACTGCGTAGGCGAACATATCAAGTACGTTCCCGAATTTACCGATAAAAAGGCGATCGGCGCGGGACACGGCGGCGGTGACTTCTTCACAAGCTACTACTTTGCCGAAGCTATCAAGGGCAATATGGAGCCGGATATCGATGTTTACAAGGCTATCGACATGACCGCTATCGGTATTCTCGGATACAAATCCGCTCTTCACGGCGGCATCCCGTTCGATATCCCGGACTTCCACGACAAAAAAGCCCGTGAAGTATTCCGCGGCGACAACTGGAATCCGGACCCCGCCATCCCCTGTGATGACAAGCCCTATCCCAGTGTTCTCGGTAAAATCGAAATGTCGGAAGAAGATCTGGCAAAATTCCGTGAACTCCGCAAAAAATATGAAGAATCTCTCTGAGGAACACAAATCATGCAACCTTATAAAGTTCTTGTCTGGGGCGATTCCATCGCCGTTCAAACTTCTCCGAACTGGCCTTCTATGACGCAAGCCTCTATGGATGTCTCCTTTTTCCCCGGCAGAAAAGTGGAGTTCATCAATATCGGTCAATGCGGCTTGGCGGGTGTTTACGGTCAGCATCTGTTCGAAGAAAAAGTCAAACCCGTAAAACCGGATCTCGTTATCATCGAATTCGGATTCAATGATCTGCGATGCGATGAAGCCCATAACGGCAAAGCAATCGGAGAACCCGATGATTTTGAAGCCGCTATGCGCTCCATGATCCGCAATGCAAAAAGCATCGGCGCGGATGTACTCGTCCTCGGTATTCATAACTACTCTTTCGGCGCCCTGCGCCGTCATCCCTCCGGACTCACCAGTGACCAGACTACGGAACTCTACCGCGAACGGGCTCGCATGGCGGCCAATGCGGAAGGCGCCGACTACATCAATATGGCGGATGTCCTTGCCGGTCAGGGATTAACTCCCCGGGAATATACCATGGACGGCTGCCATCTGTCTCTGGATGGGAATCGTGTGTATTCCTGCACTGTCAGCAATTATCTTCTGAAAAAAATTATAAAGGATTTTTGAAAAATGGGTATTAAACTCGGTCTCGTCGGTCTCGGTTCTTTCGGCGGATGTTTCGCTCCGCTCTTCGCCTCTCATCCCGCAGTAAGCTCTCTGGCTCTCTGCGACGCGGAAGAAAGCAAAGTCAAACGCTTTGCCGAAGATCCCGTTATCGCAAAAAAATTAGACAAAAATTGTGTCTTCACCTCCTTTGACGACATCTGCAAATCCGACGTGGATGCGCTCGCAATCATCACGCAACCCTGGCTACACGCACCGCAATGCATTCAGGCACTGGAACATGGCAAAGACGTTTATTCCGCAGTGCCCGTCATCTGCCTCCCCGATGATGACGAAATGCTCGACTGGTGCCATAAGATTATGGAGGCAGAAGCAAAGTCCGGTAAACATTACATGCTCGGCGAAACTACTATTTACCGCCCCCAGACCATGTTCTGCAAACGTATGGCTAAACAGGGTCTCTTCGGCGATTTCGTTTTCGCGGAAGCAGAATACGCTCACGACCTCGATTGTGCCTGCTGTTCTCTCCGCCAGGTGAAAATTTCACGCCGTACCGGTAAAATTGGACAGCAGGCGGATGCCTTCTTCAAACCGTATTACGACCGCGGCTGCCATGATCATCCGATGGCATATCCGACTCACTCCGTCTCCGGCGTTGTGGAAGTCATGCAGGCGAAACCGCTGCAGGTCAGCGCATACGGCTACAGAAACGCAAACAACGACCCGCATTTTGAGCATACCGATTTCTCCAATATCGTCGCCATGTTCAAAATGAGCAACGGCGCTGCGTTCCGTGTGGCTGAATTACGCGAAATCTCACCCAATATCGGTTTGCAGGATGAAGATTTCCGCATCTTCGGTACACGCGGCAGTTATTCCTACAGCGACTGGCGCAATAACGGCCGTACCGCTCCCACTCCCGAACCAAAGGAAAACGTTTCCCAGAAACTCTCCGACAAGGAAATGCGTGACCCGCTCCCCGCTGAAGTCGCAGATGCGTTCAATATGGCGCTCAACAAAGATGCCAAACCGGGCGATGATTTCGTTCCCGGAGGTCACGGCGGCTCCCATCCCTATCTGGTACATGAGTTCGTTTCGGCTGTCGCAGAAAACCGCCAGCCCCTGATTTCCATACGGAAAGCCGCAACCTACATGGCAATGGGCGTAGCAGCCCATAAGTCCGCACAAAAAGACGGTGAACTCATCAAGGTGGAAGATTTCGGCATCACTTGGGATAACTGATTCTGTCATTCAGACAAACATCCGACGCCGTACAGGACGCAGAACTCCTGTACGGCGTTTTTCGTATGCTTTATGCGCAAAATGAATTTGCAAATCACAATATTTATGCTATAGTATGTATGCATAAGTAATTCAAAACCTTTTAACTGCAGGAAAATTATCATGAAAGCAAAAGATTTGCGCGCAAAATACATCGAATTCTTCAAGTCTAAAAATCACGCCGAAATCAAAAGCGCTCCCCTGATTCCGGAAAACGACCCGACTGTCCTCTTCACTACCGCCGGTATGCACCCCCTCGTACCTTACCTGTTGGGAAAAAAGCATCCCCTCGGAACACGCCTCACTGACTTCCAGAAATGCGTCCGGACCGGTGACATCGATGAAGTCGGCGATCCCGTACACCTGACCTTCTTTGAAATGCTCGGCAACTGGTCCTTGGGAGATTATTTCAAAAAAGAATCTATCGCTTTCAGCTTTGAGTTCCTTACCGACCCGCAGTGGCTGAATCTCCCCCTGAACAGACTCGCTTTCACGGTCTTCGCCGGCGACAACGACTGCCCCTTCGATGACGAAGCGTTTAACGAATGGCGCAAACACGGCGTCAGCGAAAAACGCATCGCTAAACTCCCCAAAGAAGATAACTGGTGGGGACCCGCCGGAACAACCGGCCCTTGCGGACCGGATACCGAAATCTTCTACTGGACCGGCGCACTTCCCGCTCCGGAAGTCTTTGACCCAAAGAACAAACTCTGGGTCGAAATCTGGAACAATGTTTTCATGCAGTATTTCAAAAATGCTGAGGGTAAATTCGAACCGCTCCAGCAGAAAAACGTCGATACCGGTATGGGCGTCGAACGCGTTACCGCCGTCCTGCAGGGAAAAGCCAGCTGCTACGATACCGAACTCTTCGCAGGCCTCTTCGCAGAACTCGATGCCATCCGCAATATCCAGACGCCTGTTGAAAGAGTCCGCTCCGAACGTATTATCGTCGAACACGCTCGCGCTTCCACGTTCCTGATTGCTGACGGCGTTCAGCCCGGTAATGTGGGACAGGCTTACGTTTTGCGCCGTCTGATCCGCCGCGCCGTCCGCGAAGGTTTGCAGCTGGGTATCAAAGACGCTTTCACTACACGCCTCGCCGACGTCGTCATACGCGAATACGGCGATATCTATCCCGAACTCCAGACAAGTGCCGAACAGATCCGCGAAACTCTTTCCCGCGAGGAAAAACAATTCGCCGAAACTTTGCAGCGCGGTATCCGCGAATTTGAAAAGCTCATCGCACGCGTTCCCGCTTTCGTGCAGAATAAAGTCATCAGTGGAAAAAACGCTTTCAATCTCTACGAAACTTACGGATTTCCTATCGAACTCACTCAGGAAATGGCTGCTGAAAACGGCTTTTCCGTGGACATGAAAGGATACGAAGAAGCGCTCCTGAAACACCAGGAAGATTCCCGGACAAGTTCCGCCGGAACGTTCAAAGCCGGGCTCGCGGACCACTCCGAGGAAACCACCAGACTGCATACCGCTACGCACCTGCTCCACGCTGCTCTGCGCAAGTTCCTCGGCGATCATGTCGCCCAGAAAGGTTCCAATATCAATGCCGAACGTCTGCGTTTCGATTTCACACACCCTGATAAAGTTACACCCGAACAGCTGAAAGCAGTGGAAGATGAAGTCAACAGCGCCATTTCCGCCGCCATTCCAGTTGTCTGCGAGGAAATGGCTTTGGAAGATGCCCGCAAAACCAATGCTATCGGTCTCTTCGGCAGCAAATACGGAGAACGCGTCACTGTTTATACCATCGGAACCGTCTCCAAAGAAATCTGCTGCGGCCCGCACGTCACCAATACCGCAGAACTCGGTCACTTCAAAATCCAGAAAGAGGAAAGTTCCAGCCGTGGCGTTCGCCGTATCAAAGCCGTTCTGGAACCTGTCGCAAAGTAATCAATCACGTTCTGTATCGAGTTAGCATGGAAGGAAAATAAAACAATGGCAAACAATGGTGAATTACTGATCTCCTCCGCTGACGGAATCCATCAAGTCAAAGTTTCCGGACGCGCGACATTCGAATGTGCTCCGCCTTTACGCGATTTGGCTAAAAAAATCGAAGAAGAATCATTCTCCAAAATTCAAATCGATTTGGGCGCCTGCGAATGGATGGACAGCACTTTTATGGGCGTTTTGGCCATGCTCGGTCTGAACGCCAGAAAAAAAGCCGCTATTATGGAAATTTGTGCCGCCAATCAGCAAAATCGTGCACTCCTTGAAGGACTCGGTCTGAAAAAACTCTTTTCCTTCACAGACTCTTCCATCGCAATAGATGGTCAGTGGCAATCCGGCGCTACTCGGGACGTACAGCAGAAAAAAGGCGCGGAAACCGTTCTCGAAGCTCACAAAACTCTCATGAGCATAGATGAACAGAATGTTCCGAAATTCGAAAAAATTGTCGATTTAGTCGAAAAGGACGTCGAACGCCTGAAAGGAAAATAAAATGTTGGAAACTGAAAACGATGTCCGCATGGAATCGGATAGTATGGGAAAAATCGCCGTCCCCGCCGATCGGTACTGGGGCGCTCAAACGCAACGTTCCCTGATCCATTTCAATATCGGAAATGACCGGATTCCCATGGAAGTTATTCGCGCTTTCGCGGTCCTGAAAAAAGCCGCTGCTTACGCTAATTGCGACCTGGGAAAATTGTCTCCCGACTTCCGCGATGCCATCGGCAGCGTATGCGATGAAATTTCCGCTGGAAAACTTGACAGCCATTTTCCCCTGAAAGTCTGGATGACGGGCAGCGGCACGCAAAGCAATATGAACGTCAATGAGGTCATTGCCAATCGCGCTGATGAACTCCTCGGAAATCCACGGGGTTCCAAAAAGCCCATCCATCCCAATGACCATGTGAATATGTCACAGTCTTCCAACGACACTTTTCCCGCGGCAATGCATATCGCTGCCGCATGCTTCATCAATCAAACTCTCCTGCCCGCAGTAGAAACTATCCGCCTCACAATGAAAAAAAAGGCGGAAGAGTTTATGAATATCTGCAAAATCGGAAGAACCCATCTCCAGGATGCCGTTCCTCTGACCCTCGGACAGGAATTCTCAGGATACTATACACAGATAGCCTGCGCTAAAAAACGTATCGAAGATTCCCTGGGCGAACTTTATGAACTCCCACTCGGCGGAACCGCTGTCGGTACCGGTCTGAATGCACCGGAAAATTTTCCCGAACTCTCCGCTCAATATGTCGCTGAAGCCGTCGGACTTCCTTTCCGTTCCGGAAAAAACAAGTTCGCTTTGCTCGCAGCCCATGATGCATTCGCAGCCGCTTCCGGCGCCTTGAAAACGCTTGCCTGCGCTCTTATGAAAATAGCCAACGACATTCGCTGGCTCGCCAGTGGCCCGCGTTGCGGATTAGGGGAATTGATTTTACCCGAAAATGAACCCGGCTCCTCCATTATGCCCGGAAAAGTCAATCCGACTCAATGTGAAGCTATGACCATGATTTGCGCTCAGGTCATCGGACTGGATACCGCTATCGGTATCGCCTGCTCCCAGGGCAATTTCGAACTCAATGTCTTCAAACCGCTCATCATTTTCGATTTTCTGAACGAAGCACGACTCCTCGCCGATACCTGTGTGAATTTTACAAAATTCGCTTTGAACGGTCTGCAGCCGAACCGCGCAAGAATCGAAAAACTCGTTCAAAACTCCCTGATGCTCGTTACTGCATTGAGTCCCGTTATCGGATATGACAACGCAGCAAAAATCGCTCACGATGCCCATGTAAAAAATATCTCGCTCCGCGAAGCCGCTCTCGATTCCGGTCTGATTACAGCGGAAGATTTCGACAAAGCGGTTCGACCGGAACTCATGATCGGCAAATTGCCGAAACTGGATTGAATCCGGCAGACCTGAAATTACACCGCGCGGAAAAATTTTTTGCAGATATACTTATGCCCGTTCCGTTTTTTTCAGACGGAACGGGCACTTTATTACAGAAATCCAGACGTTCATTCAATTGGCGGAAGTGACTGCATATAGGCATCCATAGCTTCCGCAACACGCTTGGAGTCATGTACCGCTTCTACTACCGTCTTCGCACCTAAAACAACATCTCCCGACGCAAAAATACCTTCGCGCGTAGTGTGTCCGCTGTCATCCACCATAATCAAGCCCTTGTCATTTACACGAATCCCCGTAGTCGTGGAAACAATTTTGTCCTTCGGGCCCTGACTGACCGCAACTATCACAACATCGGCAAGTACCAGTTCACAGGAGTCCGGCACATCATGAGGCTGATTCGCCTCATCATAATACACACTGCAGAAAATTGTACCTTCATCCGTAATCTCTATCGCACGTTTGCAATACTCAAACTGTACACCATCGGCTATCGCATAGTCTATCTCACGGGAGGAGGCAGCCGCATGATCCTTCCGTAAGAAAACCGTCACATCACGCGCCCCCTTGTGTATCGCGGTCCGCGCAGCATCCATCGCCGAGTTGCCGCCACCTATAACCGTAACACTGCGGTCACGTACCGGACAGGCATCCGGATTCGCCAGATAGTCAATCGCAAATCGGACATGCCCCAGAGTCTCACCCTTGATATCCAATTTCTTCGGACGCCAGACTCCAGTCCCGATAAAAATCGAACGATATCCGTCACGGAACAAATCATCTATCCCGATGGCTCCCCCTATCGTCGTATTCGCTCGAATCTTTATCCCCATCTCAAACAACTTGTCACGATACTGGTCAATAAGACGCTTCGGCAACCGGAAATCCGGTATCCCGAAACGCAAAATCCCGCCAATGCGATCCCGCGCTTCAAAGATGGTAACATCATACCCCTTCTGCGCAAGTATAATCGATATCGTGATACCCGCAGGCCCGGAACCGATAATCGCTACCCGCATCCCGCGCTTTTCCGGTATCTTCGGTGTCAGTCGATCAAAATAGGTCTCCGATATATAATTCTCTATACTGCTGATGTGAACCGGCATGCCCTTCTTGCCAAGAACACAGTGCCCTTCACACTGCGCTTCATGATCACATACCAGCGAACATATCATGGACAGAGGATGCGAATGCAGGTGCTATGGCTGATTGGTGGTTTGAGGATTATTCGCAAAAAGCATCTCACCGGCACGACGAATACCGCCATTCAAAAATTCATAAATCATTTCCGGAATCCGGGTGTGAATGGGACATCCGGTAATGCACTGCGGAACTTTGCAATGAAGACATCTCTGAGCTTCTTTGACAACATGCAGAGCCATATAAGAACCTCCTGTGGTAAATAAGACAAATGTGGGATATCTTTTGTAAACTGTAGCACCTGTTTTATTTTTTTCAAACAAATTTTCCCGTATTTATGCCGTAACAATGTTTTTTTCACGGAACTTTATAACAGATATCCCATATTTTTTGTAATCGGTCAAAGTAACGGATAAAAATTGCAAAAGATACAGGATATCTGTAAAAAAAGTTGACAAATTTATAACAAAATGATAGATTATTCTCTGTTACAGTTTCATTCGTTCTGAAATTCCATCAATTCAACAACAGGAGAAAACAAAATGAAAAAATGGATGTTCGTTTTTATTCTTTTCGCCGGAATCGTCGCCTCAGCAAATGATGATTTCACCGTGCCGCACAATACCCCGGCGACCGCAATGCCGTCGATGGCGGGGGGAATTCTGTACTCCAATACGAAACGGGCAATGTATATCTCTCCACGAGTGGATCTTCGCACCTGTCAGGTCCTCGGCAAGGCAAAAGGGACCGTTTCCATGTCGAACATTTTACTATTGGTCAACACAGGAGACATCGGGTGGGAAGCGTTGAGAGCGGAAGCCCTCAAAAATTATCCGGAAGCAGATGATATCGTGAACTTCACGATTGATGCGGAACACTTCAACGTTTTTATGTTTTACATTCGTTTGAGAGTGAACATATCCGGGACTGCCGTCAAATACAACATCCCCGGCAAAGGAGCAAAATAAAAACACAGATATCCTGTATCTTCTTGTAATCCGCAGGAAAGAACGGACAAGAATATCTTCAGTGTTGCATGTTATTTGACCTGATGCAAACGTTATGCACGGAGATGCGCCCGCCTGAGGCGGGCTTCCTCCGTGCGCAACGTTTGACCGCGCCCGCCGATTCCCCCTCGTCAACATTTGAACTCATATTACAAAATCTGACAAAACCACTTTTTCAAAAAAACATTCTTCCACGCAGGAGAATGGGGCAAAATTCCCCGTTTTTGAAAAAATGTGGGATATCTGTGAAAATATTACATAATTCTGCGTTTTTTTTTGATTTTTTTTGCATTTTAAACTTGCGAACAGCTTTTTTCTGTGTTATATTCAATTCTTGAAATCTAATGTACCAATCTTAATTATGTTGCAGGAAGGTATTAAAAATGGCAGACAACGAGCAAGATTCAGCGATGCAAGCGCATAAAGCGACAATTACTTTGAAAAAAAATGTGGCAGCGAGTCCGGCTTCAGCTGGTGCTCCCGCCTCTTCTGCCCCCGTTTCAACACCTCATGTTACGCAGATTCCCGGCGGAGCAAAACAGACGATTCGTTTACGCGCACCCAGTCTTTCCGGGTCTGCTGCCCCGGCATCTTCCCCCGCTACCGCTGCGGCATCTCAGGTTCCGGTTACTCCCGCTGCACCTGCAGCCCCTGTTGCCTCTGCTCCTCAGAATATGGCAAGAAGAACTATTCGTTTAATGCCCAAACAGGATGCTGCCGCAAGTGCTGCGCAACAGGCTCCGGCTCCGGCTCCCGCTCCTGCTCCCGCTCCTGCTCCGGCTCCCGCTCCCGCTCCCGCTCCTGCTTCCGCTCCTGCTCCGGCTCCCGCCGTTTCACCATCCGCCTCAACGGTCACGTTAAACGGTCACACAGGTCCTGCCCTGAGTTCACAGCCTACAATTAAATTGAACGCCAACAGTGCAAAGCCCTCTTCTCCGACAATTAAACTCGGTTCTGCAAGTGCGGCTCCCCAAAGCGCTCATCCGACTATTAAACTGAAACCGACCGGAAGTTCCATTCCGTTATCTGCACCACGCACGGTTTCTGCATCGCAGCCGACTATCAAGTTGTCTACACCGGGTTCAGCTCCCGCTGCAGGCGGAGCTCAACCTGTTGCCCCGTCCTCACAACCGACAATCAAGCTGACGAAGCCCGGTCAGGCGACTTCCCCGGCTCCCGCTTCTTCTCATCCTACGCTCAAGCTGAAAACTCCCGGTCAGGAACCTGCTCCCGATGCCGGTACACAGTCCAGCGGTGAAGTGAATACGGTAAAAATCGAAAAAACTGGTCTGTCCATCCGCAAAAATGATCCGGCGACCTCCAATGTTCCCCCGTCTGCAAGACAGAATGCACCGGTGATTCCAGCCGCGTCAAAAGCTGATGAACCGTCCCCGATTTTCCTTTTCGCCGGTATTGTCGCGCTTTTGATCTTCGGTTTTACCGCTTACATCCTTTGCGCACAGTATCTGAATCATTACGAAAACAAGAACCTCCCTGTACCGGGTCTTGAACAGAAGGTCGGGAAATAACAACACTTCTTTCTGCGCTGTTCCATACGGTGCTTAACTTATTGTTGTTGACCTATCTGTGTTAAAAAATTAACTTTTTTGTCGTAATTATTTTTCGTCCTTTTTTTCGCTTTTTTTTCCGTTTCCGTTTGATTTTCTTCTTTCCTGTGCTATAGTATCATCGTGTTAATATTCCGGTTCACAGAAGGAGTAACGAAAGTGGCTTGTAATATCATAGTCTTCATCAAGCAAGTGCCAGATACGAAAAATATCTCGGGGCAGGCAATGAAAGCCGACGGTACCATAAACCGTCAGGCTCTTCCTGCTATCTTCAATCCCGAGGATTTGAACGCACTCGAACTCGCACTTCAAATCAAAGAACGTTACAATGGTCACGTAACCATTGCCACTATGGGGCCACCCAATGCTGCTGAAATCTTAAGAAATGCCCTTTGCCGTGGCGCAGATGCCGCTGTACTCCTTACCGATAGAGCCTTTGCCGGATCCGATACCCTCGCAACCAGCTTCGCATTGAGCCGTTGCGCCAGAAAAATCGGCAACTATGATTTGATTCTCTGCGGACGTCAGGCGATTGATGGTGATACGGCACAGGTAGGTCCGCAAATCGCTGAAAAACTCGGACTCCCGCAAATTTCTTATGCACAGGAAGTTATCTCTTACGATGATAAAAAAATAACTGTCAGACGCATGATTGAAAACGGTTATGAAGTCTTGGAGACTCCCGTCCCTGCTCTCCTGACCGTTGTTAATGCAAATGAACCGCGTCCTTTGAATGCACGCCGTCTGATGAAATATAAAAAAGCAAAAACACCTTCTGAAATTTCAGCAGCAGGCGGCGATGAAGCAACCGTGAAAAGCTGCAAAGAAAAAGGTCTTTTGATTCAGGAATGGTCCGCCAAGGACGTTGTTCCTGAGGACGAAATGAACCGCCTCGGATTTTCCGGCTCGCCCACAAAAGTCAAACAGATAGAAAATGTTGTGCTCACGGCTGGAGCCTATCAGAAGATTGAATCGACAGAAGCGGGAATTTCCCTTTTTATACATAACCTGATAGCGGATCATACATTAGGGTGAAGACATGTCGGATCAAATAGGCAATGTTTGGGTCTTTATTGAACAGGAAGGCGGAAAAATCGCCGATGTGAGTCTGGAACTTGTTTCTAAGGGCTCAGAATTAGCAAAACATCTTGGTACACAGGTAGAAGCTGTCCTTATTGGAAATCATGTGGAAAGCTGCTGCAGCACTCTGTTTTCCTATGGTTGCGACTCCGTATATCTTGTGGAAGACCCGCGTCTGGACCCCTTCACGGTAATGCCGTATGCTAAAGTTCTGATGGATTTAATCCGGGAATATGAACCGAATATACTTCTTTTCGGTGCAACGATGAAAGGGCGTGAACTGGCGCCGCGTCTGGCATCGGAACGCAAGGCGGGACTAACCGCAGATTGCACGGACTTGAAAATTGAAGATTTTACAGATGTCCGCAACGGGAATAAACTTTACAAAAACAAACTGATGCAGATCCGGCCCGCATTCGGTGGAAACATCATCGCTACAATTGTCAATACCTGGGCAGACCCGCAAATGGTTACGGTCCGCGAGGGCGTTATGAAACTCAATGAACCGGTTCCGGGCAGAACTGGTAAAATCATCCGTGTGAAACCGGCATTGACAGATGCGGAAACCGTGGTCAAAGTGATAGAACGCGTTCAACGGAAAAAAAACGTAGATTTGAAAAATGCGCGGATTATTGTCGCTGCAGGATATGGAGTCGGCTCTAAAGAAAATTATGATCTGGTTCGCAAATTGGCGGAAACTTTGGGCGCTGAAGTCGGGGCATCCCGTCCGGTTATTGATGCCGGTTGGGCGGAACCGGAACGTCAGATTGGTCAGTCAGGAGTAACGGTTCATCCGAATCTGTATATTGCCTGCGGCATCAGCGGTTCCGTTCAGCATTGTGCAGGTATGTCCGGAAGCAAGAAAATCATAGCGATTAATACGGATCCCGCCGCCCCCATTTTTTCCATTGCGCATTATGGAATCATCGGTGACTTGAAAGAAGTCATTCCGATGATGATAAAAGCGTATAAAACAAAAGCGTAAGGAGGGTGTTATGCCGAATTTTTTCACAGACAACCGTGATATCCGTTTCACCCTTGACAATTTGGATTTGAAAGAGGTTTTAAATCTGATCGAACAGGGTTACACCCAGTGCAAAACTTACGATTTTGCCCCAGAAAATTATGAAGATGCTATTGACAGTTACCGCCGGATTCTGACCGTTGTCGGAGAAATCGCCGGTGAACGCATCGCCCCGAGAGCCCGTCAAATTGATGAAGAAGGTCCTTCGTTCAAGGATGGCGTGGTCACTTATCATCCGCTGGTTCAGCGAAATCTGGCAGATTTGAAAGCCGCCGGAATCATGGGAGTTATGCTTCCGAGAAAATACGGCGGACTGAATTTCCCGAATACGGTTTACACCTTGATGACTGAAATGATTTCCCGTGCGGATGCCAGTCTGCAAAACCTCTTCGGTTTGCAGGATATCGCTTCCACGATCTGTGAGTTCGGCAGTGAAGAACAGCGTTTGAAATATCTTCCCGCATTTGCTGCTGGCGAGGCGGACGGCTCTATGGATTTGACGGAACCGGATTCCGGATCCGACTTGCAGAGTGTCACGCTGAAAGCAACTCAGGATGCCGATGGTCAATGGTATTTGGATGGAAACAAACGTTTTATCACAAATGGTTGTGCTGCAATTCATTTGGTTCTGGCGCGTTCGGAAGCGGGTACGACGGATGGACGGGGACTTTCCATGTTTATTTGCCGCAAATCACCGCAACTGGTTGTCCGCCGGATTGAACATAAACTCGGTATCCACGGCGTTGCCACCTGTGAACTGCAATACAATCATGTTCCGGCTGAATTATGCGGAAAGAGAAAAATGGGCTTGATCCGCTATGTTATGAGTTTGATGAACGGAGCTCGTGTGGCAATTTCAGCTCAGGCGCTCGGTATTGCGGAAGCAGCTTACCGGGAGGCACGTCAGTATGCTGCGGAAAGAGAACAGTTCAAGCAGAGTATTGACAGATTTCCCGCAATTTATGATATGCTGTCCGGAATGAAAGCAAAGCTGACCGCCTCCCGTGCGGTTCTTTATGAAACCACGAGAAACGTTGATTTGCGGGCAGCTTACGGACATCTTCTGGATAACCCGGAAACCGCTACGGCTGAACTACGGAGCAAGCATAAATATTATGTGGAAACGTCCGCAATTCTGACTCCATTGAGCAAAGCGCTTTCTACAGAATCCGCCAACAAGATTTGCTACGACTGTATTCAAATCCATGGTGGGACAGGATACATGCACGATTTCGATGCTGAACGTCTCTACCGGGATGCCCGTATCACCAATATTTATGAGGGAACCACACAATTGCAGATTGTTGCGGCTATCGGCGGCGTTATGAAACGTTCTCTGGATAAACGAATGGAAGAACTTTTTGAGGCATTGCCGAATGATGGATTCGCCGGAAAATTCAAACCTCTTCTTCAGGAGATGTTCAAGCAGCAGCATGAATCGGTCCGCTTCATTTCCCAGGAGAAGAATTCCGAATATCACAGTCTCCGTGCCAGAAATCTGGTGGAAAATGAGACCATTCTCCTCGCAGGGTTGTTGCTGTTGCGCGATGCTGTAAAAGATACCGCCCGGGAAGCTGTCACGGAACGTTATATTTTGGATTCCAAAGAGGAATTTGATAAGAATTTCCGTATTATTATGAATAATGATGGCAGTGTTATCGAACGGCATCGTTCCGTGATTGATTACTGATGTAGTATAATTATAAGGAGTTTTTGTAAATGAACAATGAATATCTTTACAGAGCCAAAGAAAAAATAGGGGATTCCCAGACATTGATTATTCTTGCTTCGCAGCGTGCCGCGGACCTGGCAAAAGGTGCGCGTCCCATGGTTCGGTGCGATGCGGATAATTTTCTGGATGTTGCACTTCTTGAAATCGCGGAAGGTCTTTTGGAAGCGGACTTCAATGAAAAAGTTGAAACCGACAATATTCTGAAAGAACTGGAAGCTGCAAAGGCGGCTGCTGCCGGAGAAATAAAGACAGAGAAGAAGGACTGAAATGAGCTTAGTCACAATTGTGATGGGCAGTAAAAGCGATTTACCGTCCCTGAAAGGTGCTTTCGACACGTTCAAAGAATTCGGGATTTCCTACACGGCCCGTATTCTTTCGGCACACCGTACCCCCGATGAGGTAGCGGAACTCGCAAAAAGTGCAGAAGCGAACGGCACTAAAGTCATTATTTGCGTAGCCGGCATGGCTGCCCATTTAGGCGGTGTTGTTGCGGCTCATACGATTCTGCCCGTAATCGGAGTACCCATGGCGTCTCCCCCGTTCAATGGTTTAGATTCCCTCCTCGCCATGGTTCAAATGCCGCCGGGAGTTCCGGTAGCTACGGTCACAGCCGGTCCGGCAGGAAGTAAAAATGCCGCTTTGCTCGCTATAAAAATGCTGGCTCTTTCGGATTCAGAGTTATCCGCAAAGCTGAAGGATTTCCAAAAACGGCAAGCGGAAAAAGTGCTGGCGGACGACCGCGCATTACAGGAAGGTCTTTTAGATTGATCGCTTAAGTTTTTGATGAACGGAGCTGTCAAGCTCCGTTTTTTTATTTATTATCTTCATTCCCCATAATTGCCGAAAACCTCAAATGAAAGGTCTGCTCATGGAAACCAACATGATTAATATCGTCCCGCTCTTTACAAACAACGTCCAGTTCGTTGTTTCTGAAATTTTACGTCAGAAAGAAGAAGCCGGATTAACAAAATTTGCGCTCAGCCTGAGTTATCATCCCCAGGGAACCCCCGCCCGGAATCTGATTCCGAAATATTGCAATGCCGTGAAACAGGTCGTCAGTATGCTGGACGGAAAAGGCATTGAACTCGGAGCGTTGATTCAGAGCACACAGGGACATGGCTGGAACGGAAAAGTTCCGCTTACAGAAGAACCCTGGCAACAGATTATTATGTCGGACGGTGAAAAATCCCCCAGGATGTGTCCCATGGATCCGGGTTTTCGCGCTTACGTCTCGGAAGCCATCCGCGAAACAGTCAAGGCAGGCGTCACGTTTCTGCTGGTTGACGATGATTTCGGTATGCGCGTGAATGAATGTCTCTGTCCGCTACATCTGAAACGGATCAGTCAGGAACTTGGCAAGGAAATTTCTTTGGAATACGCACAGAAAATTGTAAAACGCCCGTGGAACGACCCGGAATTTATGACCATTGCAAGATTGCGTTACGAACTCGCCATTGAATTTGCCAAAGACATCCGCGCCGCGATTGACTCCGTCAATCCCGATATCCGCTGCGGACTCTGCACCCCCTGGGCCGGTTACGGATTTGTCGGCGATTCCGCAATCACTCTTGCCGGCAAAACAAAACCTTTCATCCGCATCAACAACGCAATTTACGGAATGTGTAATATTTTGCATTTCATTTACCTCTTTCAGGGAACACACCGCGTAAAATATCAGGCGCCGGGCGTAACGGAGTTCATTGACGAAGCGGATACTTTTCCGCAAAATTATTACAGCGAAAGCGCTATGGCATTCCATGCTCATATCGTCAACGCCCTCCTCTGCGGTTTGCAGGGATGCAAACTCTGGACAGCTGAATTCAACAATCCGGTGGATTTGAAACAGCAGAAACGTTACGAAAATTATCTGCTGAAGTACAAAAAGTATTATAATACTCTCCTGAATACCGTAAATGGTATCCAATGGTTGGGCGCATCCGGACAACTCTTCCGTCCCCTCTACGCAAATCATACCGGACTTTGCGCAGGTGCATTGAACACACAAGACTGGTGTACCGATTCCCTGGCGAATTTTGCATTCCCCGTCCGCTACGTGGAAGCCGGTGAAGGCGGAGTCTATTCCATTACGGCAAAAGATGTTGCACACTTGGATGACGAAAAACTGAAAAAATTGCTTGCCGGAAATCTTCTGATTGACTCCACCGCAGCAAAAGCACTGACAAAACGCGGCTTCGAATCCCTTATGGGCGTCCGGGCTACGGATGGAGATGATAAATTCTCCTTCGAATTGGAAAAAGACCCCGAAACACAGCTGACTTGCGGTTTTATGTGGGAACCCCTGGCTGCGGAACTCGAAATCCTTTCCCCGGAAGCTAAAGAAATCACAAAACTGATGAACGGCAGTATCCGGAACGGCGTTTCCGCTTATAAAGCACCCGGAATGGTATTCTATACAAACAGTCTCGGAGGCAGAATTGTTGTAACCGCATATTCACCGGAAATGCCTTTTTACAAAACAATACGCTATCCCCGCAGAATGTGGCTGAAAAAAGCCCTCGATTTCCTTGCCGGCGGTTTCTTCGAAATGAGTATCGAAAACGCGGACCAGCAGGTTCTCATCCGACATGGAAAATGTGTGGACGGGACCGAACTTGTCAGCGTACAAAGTCTTGCGCTTGATGTGCTGCCGCAGTTGGATTTCCGCCTGAAAAGAACTCCGAAAAGCATTGAGAAACTCTGCCCGGACGGCACTTGGACCGCTGTGGAGTTCAAACGTACCGACGATGAAATCATCTCCGTTATGGAAGAATTGCCCTGCTGTATGCCTGCCGTTTACCGTTTCATTTTCTGAACCCGGAAAATAAACGGAATTCCGGAAATCATGTCCGCTGTTTCAGAACAGCGGACACACCTGCGGATTCGTGCTGAGAAAAAAATCCCATTTTTCACTCGTTTCCAGACTTTTCCAGTCGCGCCAGGAACACAGCCCTTCCGCATCATGTTCGCAGAGGTGTATCCACCCGTCCGGCGCAATTGTAAAGGTTCCCCGGACCGCAGCGCAACGGTTCTCTATTTTCAGATGCGGATAATCATCCTGGCGAATCCATTCCGGAAACTCACCGCCGAAATCAATTCCATTACCGCATTGAGATGCCACTTCTTCCGCCGTTTTCGCGGCAAAAAGGATATCTTCCCGTGTCAAACAAAGTTCCGGATGATATTTGCCGCGTCCGGAAGGTTTGAAAAGATTCAGAATTACCGACCTTGCACCCGATAAAGCCGCATAAGAGCATATCTCATAAAGTTCGGATAAATTGTTTTTCGTAATGGTTATTCCCACGGATACGCGGATTCCGCGTTCGGATGCCGTATAAATGAACGGAAGAACCTTTCTGTAACCATTGGGCGCCTCCCCCGTCTGGCTGCCGAACGTTTGCAGACCGGGCAAACTGGTATAGAGTTCTGCACCGCATTCCTTCAAAAGTTCAAACCAGTCCGGTGTTATTGATTTGCCGTTAGTGAAAAGAGCCAGGACATGGTCATCCGGGTAATGAAAATCCAATCGGGCGGAAAGAAAGCGGATGAGTTCCTTCACCCCGTCCTTCAATGTCGGCTCTCCTCCGGTTACGCCGATATACCGCACACCATTGGCAATCATTTCCTCTGCGGCTGCCTTCCATTCGTCAAGGCTCATTTCCGGACGGATTTCAGCATTTTTTTCCAACCAGGTACAGGAACAGAAAGGACATTGCTGATTACACTGACGCGTCACCTCGAAATATGCGTGCGGGGGAAGGTTCATTTCTCCTCCACGACAGGTTCAGCCGCAAGGTACAGTTCATCATCCTTTACCCCTTGCAGGATCTTCCGGAGACGAAGAATTTTCCCGGCGGGTAAAGGATACTTTCCCCTCACAAAGCACAAAAGAGCGGTCAAATCGTCCGGTGACACGTCCGAGGTATATTTCTTTCCGCTCAACTTCACGTCCATGCGTAAAAGACGCCGTTTGTCATTCGGATGACAACAAGGACAAAGGGATGAATAATCCGGTACCATATCCAACTTTTGAAGGCAAGTCTGGTAATCTCCCAGCGGAGAAGCACCCCAGCCAGGCAAGCCATTTTGAACATAAAAGTTGTTTTTGCAGACCGGACAGGATATTTTTTCCCAAACCCAAATATGATGCGGGCCAATCATCATCCGTGAGAGCAAAGTTTGTTCACTGTTTACACGTCTGAGTTCCGGACTGTTCAGCTGTTTCAGAAAAGAATCCAAATCCTTTCTGCGCAAAACGGAGGCACACTCCGTCAGTTTCTGAATAAACTCAGCCCGTACTGCCCATTGTTCTCTTTTATCTTGTGGTATTTTCACATTCGCAAACTTGGTATCGTATTCCGCAGCTGTCATGATAGTGAAAGTATCCGCTCCAACGTAAAAAACACTCCGCCAAAAAACTGAATGTTTGCCTTTTTCTGCGATAACTTCGGAACCCGGACAAAAACCTGAAACGCAAAGCAGCAAATCTTCTTCATTAACGGGAACCGGTTCAGACCATTCTGACCAGTCCGTCTTTTTTGTCTGCAGAGAAAATTTCTTCTGCTGATTCCTGAGATAAATTCTCCCGTCTCCGCAATGGGGACACAACTTGGTAGTATCCAGCTCAAAACGCAAAAAATTACTGCACCGTTTATTCAGATAGGCGGTAAGCTGTTCCATCAATGCGACATCACATTTAAGACGCATTGTTTTGCCGCAGTTTCTGCAGATCATCCGATCCGTTTTCATTCGGGTAAAAGAAGTTCCCTTAGGAAGATTGAGCTTGATTTCCTGGATTTCTGAAAAAATTTTCTGCACATCTTCCGCTGTATAATCAGCACCCAGAAGCCCCAATGACTGAAGGAAAAACAGGGTGGTTATATAATTTTTATTCATATCCGTTCCTTTCAGGTTCCGTTCCGGGGATTACTGTAAAATACAGTTTTATAATAGAAAATTCAAGACCTGCACAGGAACTTTTTCAAAAATTTTACCGCGCTGTCTTGAAAAATCATATTGGAGTTGTAACTTATCAGGCGAACAGGAATTGCAAACTGAATGAAAGGTGTTTTTTTATGGATGCGAATCCCCTTTTGAAGACAGGATGGACCTTGACTTTTCACGATGAATTTGATCGTCCCCTGCTGAATGACCTTTACTGGTATCCTGCATATCGTTCCGGACGCGGCGACTTCGTCCGGCGTACCGGAGGAGAGTATAAATGGTATGATGACAATGCCTATTTCCTCTTGGGAGACAGTTCCATCCGGCTGCGCGTGGATAAAGCCTTGCCCATCCGCCCGACTCCGGAAACGCCTTGCGTCAGCTGTATCTGCACCAGTGACCACAGGTTCGGGGAAACAACGGAAGAAGTACGCATTTTAGACAAATTTTCCCAGAAATACGGTTACTACGAAATGCGGGCAAAAGGTGTCTCCGGAAGTGGCTGGATGGCTGCGTTCTGGCTGCATCAGGTTGATCCGCGAGATCAGGAATACACACCGGAAGGCGAACGCCGGAGCGTAAAGGACGGAGTCCTGGAAATTGATATTTTTGAACAGCGCGGAAGATTTGCCACCCCGCAGGGGTCGCAGATCGACTACAATGTGCATTTCACCGATAACGCACACTATCTTGACAGCGTTCCTTGTGATGTTTCTGCTGATTATCATATCTACGCCATGGAATGGGAAGAAGGTAAAATTGTCTGGTATTTTGACAACCAGCCGATTCGGACATATACTGGCCCTACCCCGCAGAAAAAAATGTTCCTTCTCGCCGCTCTTTTCCATTATGAATCCTGGCTCGGTGATTTCCCCGATAAAATCGATTTCCCCGTTGATTTCGAAATCGACTATATCCGCGTATATAAAAAAAATCAGGAATTGGGAAAATGAATAAACTTACTGAAATTCTCGTTTGCACCGCAGCCATCCTCACCGGACTGCTCCTTGTGTCCTGCGGAAAGAACCCGAACAGCGGTCCGGAAATCCATTTCCCCGAATGGAATGGTTTTGTCAGTGCGAAAAATGTTTCTGAAGAACTTTTCCTGACCATGTCGTCATACATGGGACCCGGAAATCATGTCTTTTCCTGTTACATTCCGCGCGAAGATGCCGACAGAATAAGCAGCACCGGGGAAAATACCGGAATCACCCGCTATATCATTGCATCAACTCCGAAAAATGCCCGTAACAAGTCTTTCTCTACGGATGATTTCAAAAATCTGAAAGAAAGTTTTCAGCAGCAATATGAAAACACCCTCCTGAAACATGCTGATAAAGCTCTTCCGGAAATGAAAGAAAAAGCACAAAAGGAAATTCGTGCCAGAGGCTCTGATGCCGCGTTTCATATCGAGGAATTAGTTCCGATGGGACTGGATTCCTCTCACGATAATCCGCTGCTCCATTCTATTCTGGTAAAGCAATATATTCTGAACGGCGATGAGAAAATTCCCGTTTCCATGATATGCACCACGGCAATCACACTCGTCCGGGATAAAATTCTCTTCATAAACGTCTATTCCCGTCACGAAGGAAAAAAAGATTTGGACTGGACGAAAAAAACAGCCCTGGAATTCGCTCAGAAAACGATTCGTGACAATGCGCAATAAAGACGCCAGTCTCAATAAAATTCCGGTTTCATCACTGCCCCTTTGCCAACTTCATACTTTTTGAAAAAAAAACGGACAGAACTCTCTTGACATATCGGTCTCTTTATGGTATCTTACGTACGTTTTTTTAAAACTTATTCTGATTCAGGAGAAATCAAAAATGCACTTTGACGGCGAAAAAATTATGATCGGCGGAGTTTCCGCAGCAGAACTCGCAAAAATGTACGGCACTCCGTTGTACGTTTATGATGAACAGAAAATCCGTGAAAACTACCGGCGGGCATATCGTGCATTCGCAAAACACTATCCCGATTTCAAATTCTACTACGCGGTAAAATGCTGCAACAATCCCGCAATCGTAAATATCCTCCGTCAGGAAGGTGCTGGCGCTGACTGCGCCAGCGTCAACGAAATCCTTCTGGCTAAAAGCGTCGGTCTTGATGGAAACCGCGTAATGTTCAGCGGAAATTTCCTTTCCGATGACGACATCCGGCAGGGATTACAGAGTGGCGTTACTTTCAATCTGGATGACATATCTATTCTGCCGCGCCTGCTGAAGTTCGGAAAACCGGAAATGCTCTCGTTCCGCGTCAATCCCGGATACGGAAAAAGCAATGTCGGCGAATATGTTACCAATGCAGGTCCCGGCGCAAAATTCGGCATTCACCCGGATGATGTCTTGACAGCATACAAAATGGCGAAAGAAGCGGGAATTAAACGGTTCGGCGCACACATGATGACCGGCTCCTGTATTACGGATGCCGACTATTTCCCCTTCATCACCGGTTTGCTCATGGATATTATCGGGAAAACCGGAAAGGAACTTGGGATCGAGTTCGAATTCGTCGATTTGGGCGGCGGCCTCGGAATCCCCTATAAACCGGGCGAAGAAGCGCTGGATCTCGAACGAGCAGCCGAACGCACCGCGGAAATGTTTAAACTCAAATGTCAGGAATACGGCTTGAAACCGCCACAATTGGAAATGGAACCCGCACGGTATTTCGTCGGAAATGCCGGATATCTGCTGGGACGTGTTCATTCCATCAAAAAATCTTACCGAAAAATCATCGGAACAGACGTCGGAATGAACGTACTCTGCCGTCCCGCAATGTACGGTTCCTACCACCACATCTATGTTGACGGAAAGGAAAGTCATCCGCGCACCAATTTGGGCCTTTGCGGACAATTGTGCGAAAACACCGATTTCTGGGTCAAAGAACGTGAACTGCCGGAAGATATGGCGGAAGGCGACCTGATTGTCGTTGAAAACGCCGGAGCTTATGGTTTCGGAATGAGTTATCAGTACAACGGAAGACTCCGCGCTGCAGAAGTTCTGGTCAATGACAAGGACGTCACCCTGATTCGCGACCGCGAAACGTTCGAAGACATGGTCAGACATACTCATATTCCCGATTATCTTCAGAAGTAAAAACTCTGTAAACAATCCCGAAACAGCCCCGGACAGACAGTATTTTATCGTCCGGGGTTGTTTCATGATTGCGTAACAGAATTGCAAACTATTTGCAAAAAAATCAGATATCTGTGAAAAATAATTGTTTTTTTGTTTGCATTTTAAAAAACATAAGCTATACTAATAGAGAATAGGCAAATATCTTGTGGCAATATTTCATATTGAGGAGCCGGAAAAGTTATGTTTTTTCAGAAATTGGCAAGATTCTTCTCTACGGATATCGGCATTGATTTGGGAACTGCAAACTGTTTGGTTTACGTAAAGGATCAGGGGATCGTTCTCAACGAACCATCCATGGTCGCCATCAACACCGTTACCAAGAAACCGATTGCTTTTGGAAAAGAAGCAAAGGAAATGCTGGGACGAAACTCCGTCAATATGTCGGTAATTCGTCCGATGAAGGCGGGTGTAATCGCCGATCGCGAAATCACGGAACTTATGGTCCGTACCCTCATCAATAAGGCAAGAAGCATGATTCCGCTGCGCAGAAGACTTGTCAAACCCCGCGTTCTTATTGCTGTTCCTACCGGAATCACCGGAGTAGAGACCGGAGCGGTTCAGGACAGTGCTGCAAACGCAGGTGCCAGCGAGGTATTTCTTATTGAAGAACCGATGGCTGCCGCCATTGGAGTCGGTCTGCCGGTTGCAGAAGCTACGGGTAGCATGATTGTGGATATCGGCGGTGGTACAACCGAGGTTGCTATTCTTTCTCTGTCCGGTGTTGTGGACGAGCCGAGAAGCGTGCGTGTCGGCGGAGATGAAATGGATCATGTGATCATAAACCATATTAAGAATGTCCATAATTTGATTATCGGTCCCCGTACCGCAGAAAAAATCAAAATCGAAATCGGCAGTGCTTATCCACCGGAAGAAATCACAAAGATGACCGTTAAAGGACGTGATTTGATTTCCACATTGCCCAAAGAAATCACAATCGATTCCAAGGAAATTTACAACTGTCTGCAGCCGCCTGTCACCAGTATCGTCGAGGCAGTTCACGGTGCATTTGACCACTGTCCGCCGGAAATCGCCGGTGACTTGATGGAACGCGGCATTATGCTTGCCGGCGGAGGTTCGCAGCTCCGCGGTCTGGATAAACTGATTTCCCAGCAGATGTCCCTGCCGGTTTTTGTTGCCGAAAATCCATTGCTCGCCGTTGTCAACGGCACGGGTGTTGTCCTGCAGGATATGGATGCTATGTACGGCAGTGATGGCGGCAGATACTGATCAAAACGTTTCAAGGGGTTACCCGGTTCTTTCTCCGGGTATTTTTCCCGGAACACCTGCCGGAATCCCTTCCACATTCCTTCTACATTCATTCTTCCGTTGTTCGCGTCAATGGAATACAAAGAAAGTTGCTTTCTCATGAATTTACCCGATTTGTTCGCAACCGCCCCTGCCGTTTATGCAGTTGACCGTGAATATCAGATTTTTGTACCGGTCAAACAGGAATGTGTCATGTGGGTGGAAATCGGAACAGAAACATTCTATGATGACTCTAACGGAGTTTTGCGCTCCCATTCATCCACACACCAGATGCACGTCCCGATGGAAATTCTGGACCGCGAAAAAAGTTATACTCTCTGCTGGCGTATAGTAAACGAGCGCAAGCCCTATTTCTCCGACTTGAGCGATGTACAGACGGCTGTATTCCCCTTCCGCCCGGTCACGGGACCCGATATCCGTATTTATCAGGTTGCGGATGCTCACAACCGCGTGAGCGGTCCTGTTGCCGCTGGCAAATTCTTCGGGGATCAACTGGATCTGCTTTTGCTCAACGGCGATGTTCCGGAAGACAGCGGTCGTGTGGAAAATTTCAACACGATTCACGAAATCGCAGGAAAAATTACCAATGGCTCCATTCCTGTTGTATTTTCCCGGGGCAACCATGATACCCGTGGAATTTTTGCCGAAAGTCTCCCGGAATATACAGCATGCAGCCATGGAAATTCATTCTATACGTTCCGTATCGGACCCCTGTGGGGTATTGTTCTGGACTGTGGCGAAGATAAAACGGATGACCATCTGGAATATGGTCACACCGTCTGCTGCGAAGCATTCCGGCGTCGCGAAACAAAATTCCTGGAAAAAGTCGCAAATGACCCGGAACACGAATACGCTGAACCGGGCGTGAAATATAAAGTCGTCATGAGCCACGTACCCTTTCCTCAGACCTTGAAACCGCCTTTTGACATCGAACAGGACCTCTATGCACAATGGTGCAGCATCCTGCGTGAAAAAATCAAACCCGACCTGATGATCTGCGGGCATATCCATGATCTCTATATCATTCACCCGGGCGATAATCTCGATCATAAAGGAACACCATGTCCGTGTGTCGTCGCATCAAAACTTACCCAGGGGAAACCGGATCATTTCATCGGCGGTGCCATTACTCTCTCCGAAAAATCCATTCTTGTGCAATACACCAACCAGGATGGACAGATCATCGGCGGAGAAACACTCCCCCGAGTATAATCAGAGGTCAGTGAATCGGGTCAGGGGATAGAAAGAAAATGCCACGGTTCCGTTGTGCATAAAGAAATGAGTGCCTTCCCCACGCACAACGTCCGGCATAAGGACAATCAACACGCGGGACTTGAGATATTCCTGCCTGCTCTGTCCCCGAAAAATTACAAATCTACTGACAGATTATGAAATTTCCGCAACCACATCAGTGTTTGCTGATTCCGGGGTTTTTGTGCATTTCCAACGTCTGAAGATCAATGACCGGACAGGGCACCAGCTCTTCAAACTGTTTCTCATCAAAATTAATCGGAACAGAAACTGGTACCGCCAACACGACAGGTTTCTTCTCTTCCTCTGACAATTCCAGCGAATTTTTCGTCTTACTGACAAAATAGAGCACAATCGCAGCAACACCAATCAAAATAAAAAATCCCAACAAGCCCAGAATACAAACAAAAATACGGTCCATTCGGCGTTCTTCTTCCGTATTCTTTTTTACTTTCCGGTTGAGCTTTTCAATAATTTCGTTCATATCGTCTTTTTGAACATGGTTGTGCTCACAATAAAAATTAACCGCCATATCCGATATCGTCGTATCAACATGATAGAAATTGCTCAACGTCCGTATGTACGCTATAGCAAACACGCGCGGAGGTAAAGTCTTAAATTCGTCCTGCTCCAGAGATTCTATATATTTCCTCTCTATATGGGTAGCCTTCTGTACCTGTTCCACACTAAAACCAGCCGTCTCACGGGCTATCGAAAGAATTTGCCCCATTGTAGCATTGGACGGAAGATCACTAAGCTGAACCGGTGTAAAGGAACGCACAACTTCACTATCCGCTACAGCATTGATCTCATGTCCTAAATCAGCAGGCTTCCCCGCACGGGCTGGCAACGGCTCCTTGTCAGAGAAAAATAACGGCGCACGCAAACGCGATACCGCAGAAATATCCATGCGTTTCCTCAACGGATTATCGTTCCGGGTCCCAAGTAATTCATTAAATACGCCCGTAAGCAAATACTGCGGTTCCGTCCTCGATGGCTCAAAGTCCTGAAGATTTTCACTCTCATCCTTCCGCTCCTCTTCAGACTCCTGCGCATGTTCCGGTAATCCTACCCCTTCTGTAACGTCTGTTTGAATATTTCCATACTCATCTTCATGAGGCGTAACAACTATTGTCATCCGCGCTGACGTACTATGATCGCTATCGGATTCTTCTTTCTTCCCGCTTTCGGGAGAATCGGTATAGTAAGCAGATATTGTTTCCTGATGTTCAACCATCTGAGAAGATTTTTCCGGCTCCGAATTTTCATCCGGAACGGCAGTTTCTTCTTTCTCTTCTTCAGGTGAAGCAGCTGCACTCAAAATCTCAGTCGCTACCGCTGCAGAAATAACGATCTTTTCAGTTTCTCCAGCCTCAGAGTTCTGCTCACCATCCTCATCGGATTCGGATGAAATATCCAATTCCTCTGCAATCAGAGAAAATCCCTGCTCTGCCGATTCCGGGGATTCTTCAGCGGGCGTTTCTTCCACTACGGGCGCTTCCTCTGCCACTACTGGCGATTCCTCAACCACAGGTGTTTCCTCTATCACTACGGGCAGTTCTTCTGTCGCTATCGATGCTTCTGTTTCCACAGGCGGTTCCACGACTTCAGGCGATTCCTCAACCACAGGCGGTTCTTCAACCATAGGAGTTTCAACAGCAGGAGTTTCAACCACGGGTGTTTCTTCTACAACTGGAGTTTCCTCTACCGCTGGTATTTCTTCCGCTAATGGAGTTTCTTCTGCAATTATCGGTTCTTCTGCCACTACGGGCGGTTCTTCAACCACAGGTGTTTCTTCAACCACAGGTGTTTCCTCAACCACGGGTGCTTCTTCCACAACTGGAGTTTCTTCTGCAACTATCGGTTCTTCTGCAACTATCGGTTCTTCCGTTACGGGCGGTTCAGCAACAAAGGGTGTTTCCTCTACCACGGGCGCTTCTTCTGTCTCTACGAGTGCTTCCTCAACTACAGGAGTTTCTTCTGCAACTATCGGTTCTTCTGCAACCACGGGCGGTTCTTCTGTCTCTACGGGTGCTTCCTCAACCACAGACGTTTCTTCTGCAACCACGGGCGGTTCTTCTACGACGGGAGATTCAATCTGCACCGGCGTTTCTTCAGCAGGAGTATTTTCTGCTGCGGAAGTTTCAGCCGGGGGTAACTTTTCATCAGAGTCTTTTGAGCTGGATGACTCATCCGGAGTATTTTTGACTTTTTTCTGGCCATTGCCGCTGGTAAAAGTAAAAGAATGGGATACTGATTCCGTGTTTAAGCTGAATGAAAAATTACCGACACCATGTCTTATTTCGGGAATGATGAGTTTTTCATTGGACATAATTCACATCCGTGTTAGCAGTTATTCTTGCTGAGCGACCTCTAACCCATCCAGGATCAGAATTTCGCGTTTTTGACCACCGCCAAGAGGTTTGCTGACGATATTTCTACGTTCAAGCTGGTCAACAAGCTCGGCGGACTTATTGTATCCGATACCCAGTCTGCGCTGGAAGAGGGAAATACTGGCCTGTCTTTCATTGATAATCAATTCCAAAGCCTTTCTCAGGAGAGGAGAATCACCGGGTTGGAGATATTTGGCGGCAACGGAATCGACGAGTTCATTACTGGCGACATATTCATCATCCTCCGGCTCATCCTGGACATTGGAACGGGAATTATCCTTGCGTCCGGAAGGTGTTTCGTTATCGGCATCCTCGGATTCATCAGCTACAACCTGTTCATCAAATTGCTGCGGCATCTGATTGGAGACGAAATCAACGGTACGATGGATTTCATCATCGGTAACTAAAGTCATCTGGATACGTTCCAAGCTGGCAGCGCCGGGTGGATTGAAGAGCAAGTCGCCCATACCGAGCAATTTTTCTGCGCCGCCCTGGTCCAGGATAACGCGACTGTCCATGTTGGATGCGACCTTAAAGGCGATTTTTACAGGCAAATTGGCTTTGATTACGCCGGTAATGATATCTTTTCGCGGGGTTTGAGTAGCGATAACCAAGTGTACACCGGCGGCACGACCTTTCTGAGCGATACGGCAAATACTGGTTTCAACGTCTTTCTTTCCCTCAGTCATCATGATATCCGCCAATTCGTCGATAATGATAATCAAATAAGGCATGTGTTGAGGAATAACCTTGCCTTCATCGTCAATTACGATTTCCGGATCACGCGGTCTGGCATTGAATGTTTTCAAATCCTTGGCATGAACTTTAGCCATTCTGCGATAACGGCGTTCCATTTCATTGACACCCCACCGTAAAGCCAAAGGAGCTTTTTTCAAATCGTTGACTACCGGAGTAATCAGGTGAGGAATCGTGCTGTACGCTTCCATTTCCACGATTTTGGGGTCAACGAGGATAAGGTTCAGATCGTTGGGTGAAAAACGGTAAAGCAGACTCATAATCAAGGTATTCATACAAACGGACTTACCGGATCCGGTGGAACCGGCGATAAGCAAATGCGGAGCTCTGCTCAAGTCCGTCACAATCGCATTGCCTTCTACATTTCTTCCGAGAACAATGGGAATCGCCCGTTTGCTCTGAGTCCATTCGGGACTTTCCATAACGGAACGGATATAAACGATACTGGAGTTCTTATTCGGCACTTCAATACCGACGGCATCTTTTCCGGGAATCGGGGCAAGAATACGGATTGATTCCGCACACATTTTCATTGCGATATTACCCTGAATCCGTGTAATTTTGCTGACTTCCACGCCTTCATCCAGCAATACTTCATAGCGGGTCACGCGCGGTCCAACTACAATCGCCTCAACATGACCGGCAATATTGAAACTGTCCAGTGTCTGCTGAATACGCGTTCTGCCCTGCTCAAGGTAGCTTTGGTCTTCCGTCTTGGCGTCATCATGATAATCCAGCATTTTAACAGACGGCAACTCATAATCGGAACAGTTCATACTCGTAATACCACCGGAAGACCGCGCCTGCTCCTGCGTATTTGCATACTGCCGGATTGCCGGCTGAATACCGACCGGAGTTTCAACCGGGAGAGAACGATTGCGTGGTGTCTGCTGAGTCTGAACGGCGGGGACAGGAGCCGAAACAGGAGTATTCGTTTCGTCCTCTTCAACCTCATCGTCCGAATAATCCGGATAAGCGGGCATTACTCCCCGAGGTTGTACCGGTGCGGGTACACTCTGCACGGGAGGTGGTTGCGGCTGGGAAATATTTTCCGGAACTGGCGTTCCGGCAGCAGAAGGCATAGAAACTGGCTGTCCGGCATTCTGAACCGGAGCGGGATTGGCAACATTGGGTGCGGCAACAGTTGCCGGTGAATCAAACGTTCCAATCACTCTTGGCGGTAAGACAACATAATCATAGGCAGCAGAATCAGGTTCCGGCTCAACGGAATTGACAGAAAACGGAACAGACTCGTTACTGTTCTGCGGAATTGGAATTTGCCCTTTGAACTTATCCAAAATCCTGCCTAAAAGACTTCCTTGTTTTCCGGTTTCACCCGAAGAAACACCCGCAGGCACCGTACCGGGGACTGTTTCCGGTGTTCCAGCAGGGGCCGGATTGACGTTTGCAGCGGTGTTGGGAGCAGGCGTTTCGGGAGCGGTCATATCGGTGACTGCCGGGGGTATTGTTTCCGTATTATCCGGAACCGCTGCAGGAACCGGGGCTGGAACCGAAGCGGCAGCCGGTTGTGTTCCTGCGGAATTGTCATTACCGGACAAAGTGTTTTTCAAACGCCAATCCATGGTCAGGAGGAACATCCAGTCTTTCACAAGCATAAAAATCAGCGCAGGCAAATACAACAATAGAGCGACGACTAATGTTGCCGGTTCGCCGAATAAAGCCCGAATCCAGCCTGGGGAAATATCGCAGACGGGATTACCGGGAGAAGCGAGCAGCATACCGAATACGCCGCCGGACAAAGCGGAAGTTGCGGTATCGAGCGATATTCTGCCGATACCCAAACTGTCGGTCAGGTTAAGAAACCCAGGTTTATCCGGGTAAAGTGCGAAAAACATACTCAATCCGGCAAGTGCAAGCAGGAAACAGGGAAAAAAACCTTTGCGTTTCATGGGAAACGGCAGGAACCGACGCACCGTCATAACCAGCAGAATAGCCCATGCGGGATACACTGCCAAGCCGAACCAGTAAAACAGGAATCGTGAAATACGCGCACCAAAGGGACCGAAGAGATTTTCAACCGGATGATCTATACCGCCATCCAGTACTGCAAGATCCGATGCATGGTGGGAAAATATGATTAACGTAAGCAACAAAAAAACAACAGTCCAAAACACATTGCTTTTATTCAAAAAAGCAGAAATCTTTTCTCCATTTTCCATTTCTCTAAATCCTGCAAGACTCTTCTTTTAACGGTTACAAAAAGGCTATTTAATTACAATGGGGAAAAATAGCATAAAATAAGCAGAAATTCAAGTCCCAAAACAGGAAAAAATCACAGATATCCAGTATTTTTTTACAGATATCCCGTTTTTTTTCAAAAACAGGGGATTGTCCTATAATTTTCTGTGCAAAAAAATGTTTTTTTGAAAATGTCATTTTGTCGAATTCGGCAGTAAATGTTTTGGTCCACCCGTTGGGGGCTGTTTTTTTCGAATATCCATCGTGTTTTGCTCATACGATTTCGAAATGGAGGAAAATAGAACCTGCAGGACTTATAGGACATAGTGAAGCTGACTGTACAGGCTGGAAGTCTGTTCCACTTTTTATTTGAGCGGGAAAACTCTGAGTTCCCCCTAAAAAAACTATCCTCTTCCCTCTATCCTCTATCCTCAAAAAAGAAAGATTTTTGTCTTGTTTTTACCATACACCTTGACTTATCGGATTTCGGGTGCATATTATTATGCCCGACTAACGAGGAGGTAAACCAGCAATGCCGGATTTCAGTGTTTTTTCCAACTATCAGCCCGCAGGGGACCAACCGGAAGCCATCCGGAGACTCACGGATGGTTTGAAACAGGGACTGCCGTTTCAGACTCTTCTGGGTGTTACCGGTTCCGGAAAGACCTTTACTTTGGCGAATGTCCTTCAGCAAACCGGCACACAACCGGTTCTCGTTCTGTCGCACAATAAGACGCTGGCGGCACAGCTTTACAGCGAATTCAAAGGTTTTCTGCCGGATAATGCTGTGGAATACTTCATCAGCTATTATGACTACTATCTGCCGGAATCCTACATTCCGCAAACTGACACCTACATTGCGAAAGATGCCAGCATCAACGACAATATCGAAAGACTCAGAATGAGTGCTACAGCATCCCTGCTGGAACGCCGCGATACCTTAGTTGTCGCCAGTGTATCCTGCATCTACGGTTTGACCTCTCCTGTAGATTACGACAGTATGTGTATCCGTCTGAAAAACGGTCAGGAATTTTCAAGAGACGAACTTCTGCGCCGTCTGATCGAAGTTCAATACAACCGGAACGATACTGCTCCCGAACGCGGGCAATTCCGGGTACGAGGGGACTCCGTTGAAGTACATCTTTCCCAGAAAGATGAAATCCTGCGAATTGATTTCTGGGGCGACGAAATCGACAAATTGTCGCGTCTTGATCCAGTTTCCCGGAAATCACGCGGATGTCCTGCGGACAGTCTGATTTTCCCTGCACGCCACTTTGTAATGCCGCAGGAGCAAGTCACAGCAGCTACGGCAAATATTCTGGAAGAGATGAAAGAATGTGTTGCGGAATTTGAAGCCAAAGGAAAGTTAGTGGAAGCGCAGCGTCTGTATCAACGCGTAACCTACGATGTGGAAATGATGCGCGAAATCGGCTACTGCTCCGGTATCGAAAATTACTCCCGGCATCTTTCTTTCCGCCCCGCGGGAAGCCGGCCATACTGTCTTTTAGATTTCTTTCCCAAAGATTATCTGCTTTTCATTGATGAATCCCATGTTACAATTCCGCAACTCCAGGCTATGTACAAAGCGGACCGCAGCCGGAAACAAATGCTTGTCGATTACGGATTCCGTTTGCCATCTGCCCTTGACAACCGCCCCCTCACCTTTGATGAATTTCTCAAATTGATGGGAAAAACGGTTTTTGTTTCCGCTACACCCGGCAACTTTGAAATGGAACTCACCCAAGAGCACATTGTAGAACAGATTGTTCGGCCCACCGGACTGCTTGATCCCCCGGCAGAGGTACGGCCGTTGGAAAATCAAATCGACGATGTCATCGATGAGATACGCAAATGCACCGCAGCGGGAGCGCGTTCCATGGTTGCAACACTCACAAAAAAGAGTGCGGAACGCATTGCCGACTACCTGAGTGATATTGGAATCCGAATCAAATATCTTCATTCTGAACTGGATGCCATTGAACGGGTACGCATTCTGAATGAATTGCGCAACGGGGATTTCGACTGCATAGTCGGTATCAATCTGCTCCGTGAAGGCATCGATATGCCGGAATTGCGGCTCGTCGCAATCCTCGATGCCGATAAGGAAGGATTCCTGCGCTCCACACGTTCTCTTATCCAGATCGCAGGCCGCGCCGCCCGAAACGTCAATGGTTACGTCATTCTCTATGCAGACGATATGACGGACAGCATAAAAGCGTTTTTGAAGACCACGGAAAATCGCCGGAAACGTCAGGCGGATTTCAATGCTGCTCATGGAATCACTCCTCATTCCGTTCAAAGCCAGAAACATCGCGAAACCATTACCGATGTGCTGGGAATTTCTCCCAAAACCGGCGCCTATCTGGCTGGCGACCAGGAACGTCTGGAACAGTTGCGGAACAATGCTCTGTCTGCCGCAGAACGTACCAATCTGCTGTACACCGCCCGGGATGGCGGAAAACCGCAGCTCAAACAAACGAAACAGAAAAAACGGAAAACGGAAATCACACGGTCCGATGCGGAAAAACTTCTGCAGAAAATCGGTGCCGACAGTGTGGATGAAATCATCGCGGAATTACAGAATCAAATGCTTACCGCGGCTGAAAATCTTGAATTCGAACGTGCTGCCGAATTGCGTGACCAAATCAAAGCCATCCTTTCCGGTAATTGATTTGCCTTGTTCTACGTCCGTACTTCACTCTTGAAAAAAAACAAGATATCTGTGTTTTGCGTTTGAAAAAATAGGGATATCGTACTATATTTAGAAAGAAAAAACAAGTTTCAAGTTGTAATCTTTCTGTACCGGATCCGCCGTCAATGAAAAAATACCCTTTCTTCTTTTTTGTATTGGTTGTCCTACCGGGCATATTTGTTTCCCGGATTCTGGCACAGGGAAACAGCTCTGAAACACCACACGTTCCCTATATCATGCTGAATTTTACCGATGCGGATAAATCGGACCACTTTCGTTCCTCTCACTTGGCTGAACGATTCAAAATGCTCGCCCGCAGTACAATTCCCTCTGACAAAAATTCCTGGTTGGTACGGATTGACCTGGCTAAAGAAGACGCCCCGCAGAAATTTTCCCTTTCCGTCAAAAAACGAAAACACGAACTCCAAATTACCGTTCCGCTCAAATATGATGTCTGGAAAGACGATTTCACATCCCACAACTGGCTTATGACTATGCTGCTGCTGGCGCAGTTAGGGGAATCACCCGACAATATCGACAACAAAACAATGAGCCGTTTCCGGAATCACTGGATCGTTCGCGGCATGGCAAGAAAGGCGGGCCAAAGCGCTGTCACACGTTCCCATCCGTTCCTTCTGTCATATCCCGCAGCATATTCTCTTACGGCAAATGGAATTTATCCCGGAATCAAACGGGTTGTCAACACTTCCCCTGCCGAATTTCAGATTACGCCCACATTCCGTGTGGAAGCCGAATATGCGGAACTTCTGGTGGAAGCCTGTGCAACTGCTGGTTTCTTCCGGAAAAAATCTGCTGAACCCCTGCTGCGGTCCGTAATAGCTGATCCCGGAGTGGATCATTACAAGGCATTCGTTCAGGTTATCTCCGAACTGAAATTAGTCCTCCCCTCACCCGATGATTACGATGCTTGGTTCTCTTCCTACCTGAGAAAATCACTTCTTTCCTTCTTTTCCCCCATGTCCACAGAACAATTCGAAACCGAATACCGGACTTTTGCCACAATCAAATTCAAAGACAGCGATAATCTGCCCAAACAGTGCCGACTTACGGAAATCGCTAAAAATAAACATCTTTTTGACGACTGGAATGGTTTTATTGACAAGCTGATAGCCGATTTGAACGTACTCTCATTTCAGGCACCCGGCGGATTGCAAAAAGAACTGGCGGATATACGGATCTGCATTTCCAGACTGCGTACGGATACATCTCCCGAAGCAGAAAACGCATTAAAAAATGCAGAGTTCATCCTCTTTGAACATATCGCACGATTAGTGGAAACAGACCGTATTCTCAAGGAGTGTGAAAGAAACAATATCCCCATCGCAACCCGTTTCGAACAGGTCCTGAATATGACTTGGTCATTCCGCCTCGAAAACAGGATTATCCTGCCCGATATCCAAAGAAAACTTGACAAATGGGACGAATACCGATGAAACAAAATTTAACCGCAAAAACCTGGCTGCTTATTTTCCTCGTCATTCTTCTGCTGATGATCGTATCCTTCATCACCTTTCTGATGCTCCGCCCCGCAATGGCACGGGCAACAAAAGATTTCTACTATCCGGTATTCAAAATCGTCAATCAAACAAAAAATATCACGGTTGATGCCTCTCTTCTTCTGCAGAGCAAAAAAGTCCTGGCGGAGGCGATTACTCTGCTCCAAAAGAAAAACAATGCGCTCGCCGTAGAAAATGCAGAACTCAAATCTCTCCGCAAGGACAACGAAATTCTGCGCCGACTTTGTAACATTTCCACGCATCCCGGATATCAGATCATTCATGCGGAAATCCTCCTGCGTGACCCGCTTACATGGCTGGAAACCTTCACAATCGACCATGGTTCTTCCGATGGGATTTCTGCCGGTGATCTTGTAGTTACCGTTTTAAACAACGGGGAAGAAATGGTTACTGTAGTTGTCGGAAGAATTACGGATGTTTCCCGGAATACTGCGGAAGTCAGTACCATTCTGAATCCGGATTGCCATCTCGGAGTCTATCTCGCAGATTCCACGGCATACGGGGTCCATGGAGTCTTAAACGGTCCCATACAGCAAAAATACGCTCAAATCATCAATCTTCCCAAAGATGTTCCCTATACCGTACATCAAATCGTCACTACCAGCAAAGCTTCTCTGCGCTTTCCTCCGGATATCCCCATCGGAACGCTTGCAGCCAATGAAGACGGCACTCCTGCCGTACGCATAGATGAAACCGGATTGGCTGCAGAGGCTAAAATCATACCGGCAGCCGATCTGACCCAGTTGCGCTTCGTAGCAGTCTATACTAAAAAGGATGACAAAAAATGAAATCCTTCCTGTATTGGTTCTTCATGGTATGGCTCGCTATCGCACTCGAAGCGCTGTTGCGGAATATCGGACTCTTTCTGCCGCTGACCGCTTTTTCCGTGTTCTATTTCACTTCCGCACGAGGATACAAAATCGGCATCACTACCGCATTGATTGCCGGATTCCTGCTCGACAGCATTTTCTGCTTCTCTTCCGCGCTCAGCTCCCTGTTTCTGCTCTTCGCTGTACTGGCTGTTTTCATCGTCAAAAATGCACCAAAATTACCCTGGTTCGTTCATTATTCCCTGACCGGGATGCTCCTGGCTGTTTCCATTACCATGCCGCTTCAGCTTTTACGCGGCACAGCCTACAGTATTCTGAATATCCTTCCCAATCTGGCGTTCATGCTGTTGCTTTCCGCCATTTTCTTTCCCCTCTATCTCTCCGTTGCAGACAGCCTCTCAAACCATCTGTCACTGCCTGTAATAGATGAAAAATTGAACCCGAAGAGTTTTGACGAATGAAAAGCGATAATATAACAGCTTCCCAAATCCGCGTTTGTCTGATTCTGTTTTTTTCATTCGCAGTCTTTGCATTTCTCGGAGTCGAACTCTGGGACAGACAAGTTCTGAACCACCGGATATACGACAGCAAAGCAAAAATTCAAAGCATCCGTAAAATCCGTCTGCCGGCAACACGCGGTATCATCTTCACATCCGACAAAGTGGAAATTGCGACCAACCATCCCTGTTGGAACATCAGTATTTATCCCGCTGAAATGGATAAAACCAGTCTCAAAAATAAAGTGCAGATTATTTACAACGAGTCTTTGCGGATCGCCGATTGCATCGGCCGGGAAAAATCCGTTTCTATGAAGGCAATTGAACGCCATTTACGCCAGCAGCCAGGCCTCCCCCTGGAACTTTTTTCCGATTTAACGGAATCTGAACTGGTACGAATCTGGGAACTTACCCCCGGCATCAAAGGTCTGGAAGTAACCAACAATCCGGAACGAATCTATCCCTACGGCAGTTTCGCCGTTCATTTGCTCGGCTACACAAGAAAAGGCGATCCCGGTTCCGCTGCCGATCGGAAAAATTATAACTATTATTTGCCTGACGAACATGGCGTAACCGGAATTGAGGCAGTCTGCGATAACGAATTACGCGGAATCGCCGGGTCCGCTTCCGTTCTGGTTAACAGTGCCGGATTTGTCAAAAAAACTCTTGACAATTCCATTCCGGCTCAAAACGGAAACGATGTGATACTGACCATTGATTTCAATGCACAGGAAATTGCAGAAGAACTTTTGCGAAAACAGCGAGTCCAAAAAGGTTGTCCCGGAGTCATCGTCGTTCTGGATGCAAACACCGGAGCCGTAATCGCCATGGCTTCTTCACCCAACTATGCAGCAACGGATTTCCGCGATAAAAACAAATATGATATACTCGCGGAAAATGCCGACCTGCCTTTTTTGAACCGGGCGGTCAACGGCAGTTATCTGCCCGGTTCCGTTATCAAACCGCTTTGCGCTCTCGCCTGTCTGGAAAATGGTATCAATGCCTCTGAAGAGGTTCTGTGCGAAGGATTCGCCAGAGGAATGGGATATTCAAAAACCGGAATCCGCTGTACCGGTCATCATGGCTGGCTCGACGTTCAGGAGGCTTTGAAAAAATCTTGCAATGTTTATTTCGTCACCAATGCGGTCTCTATCGGTATTGATGCCCTTTCCAAAGTTTACAAATCCGCCGGATTAGGCAAAAAAACCGGTATAGAAATCCAGGAACGCAGTGGAATCGTCCCACCACACGGTAAAGTCTGGAACGACAACGAAACCGCTTATGTCGGTTTCGGACAGGGGAAAATCGCGGTAACGCCTCTGCAGGTCGCTTTATATTTCGCTGCACTCGCAAATGGCGGAACCATCTGGCGCCCATACCTGATCCAAAAAGTCACTCCGGCAGGGCAAAACTGGAACAAACCGATTTTTGAAACATTCCCCGAAAAAACGGGAGAACTGGCTGCTTCCAGAGAATCTCTGAAAATCGTCAAAGAAGGTCTCTGGAAGGTCGTTAACGAAGAAGGCGGCAGCGGAAGACGCGCTTTCCTGGATAAAACCATTATCTACGGGAAAACCGGTACTGCCGATGTCGAATTATCCACCACAACTCAAAAGAAAAACGTCTGGTTCGCCGGATTCGCTCAAAACCCGGTCACTCAAAAAACGTACAGCATCGCCGTAATGATTGAACGCGGCGATTTCGGCGGCACCACATGCGCCCCCATAGTAAAAGAGTTCTTCGATAAATGGTTCCCCGATCCGCCTCCGGGACAAGAAATGGAACAGGAAGACCCGGAAGCAACGGAAGATGCTGAGGAAAACATCTGAAATCATTTGAAATATATCTCCCTCTTTGTTGCCCGCCCCGAAATCCCGGTCAATCAGTAACGGGAACCGGGGAATACAAATTTTTCCGCATTGTCATGTGTAATGACCTCTGCAGGAATCACGACTTTCTTCAGGGAATAGTCGGCCTTTGCCGCCAGCATAGCAGCATCGTAAATCATCTTCGGCGGATAGGATACGGTAAATTTGACTATCGGATCACCGGATTTGATCTTTTCTACGATAAACTGACTGCCACCACCACCGGACATCAGCCGGACATCCTTTCTTCCGGATTTCTCATAAGCCTTGAGTACTCCTTGCAACACATCATCGTCACCTGCCCAGACAGCATCAATCTTATCGTATTTTGCCAACATATCTTCCATCAAACGTGCGGCTTTTTCCGTGTTCCAGTCCGCACGCCCGCCGTCCAGTTCAATTTCAGGATAGGAATCTTTATTGATTACGGACATAAAACCGCCAATCCGGTCTGTATTGGTCTGACAGAGAACGCCTTCCATATAAATAATCCTGCCCTTGCCAGCCAAAGCTGTGGCAAACGCTCTTCCGGACTCAACACCGAAACCCACATTGTCGCCCACGACTTCCGCATCCGCCAAATCGGGCTTCGTCAAACCACGGTCAACAACAATCAGTTTGGAATCACTTTTCTTTATCTTTTCGCAAACAGGAGTCAGCATAACGGAATCGTGCGGCAGCACGACAAAAACTTCCGGTTCGGAAACAAGAAGCGATTCAATTCCATTGATCTGATCTTGGGCATTCTTCGCCGTGGAAATGATAACTTTGACATTCGGATATTCTTTCTCAATGTCGGTTTTCGCTTTTTCAGCCCAGGAAACAATTCCGCCCGTCCAGCCATGATCGGCGGAAGGAATGGAAATCACAATGGTCCGCGCTGAGGCACTGCGATTGCAGGCAGTCAAAAGGAATGCTAAAATTGCCGCACAGAAAACGGCAGTCAAACAATGAAGAATTTTCATACTTTCTCCTTTCGTTGGATAAATACTGACAACAATATAATCGCACCCTTTACCAAATCGCGTAAAGTGGATGCAGTTCCTACAAAATTCAAAAAAGAAAAAATGAGTCCCAGAATCAAAGCGCCAGCCAATGTACCCCATACCGATGCTTTTCCGCCATTCATCGGCGTCCCGCCGATCACAACTGCCGCAATCGCATCCAGTTCATACAAATTGCCGGCATCATTGGAAACACCCTCCAACTGTCCCAGATAAAGCACCATTGCCACGCCAACACAAATACCCGTAATCACATACGTCGCAAATGTCACAAGCCCCGTACGGATTCCCGCATACCTCGCTACCCGCTCATTGGCACCAACCGCACACACATGATGTCCAAATGCCGTATTCTTCATCAGAATGGCAAAAATAAACGTCAATACAAGGAAAAAGACCGATGTCAATGGAATATACGCAATCTGCGGATCCGCAATCTCCGCAAACGATACGGATTGCGGAAGCGGCAGAGACCCGGAATGTGCCAAATGCAGTGCCAGCGAACGGAAAATCGAAAGCGTTCCCAATGTGGCAATAAACGGCGGTAATTTACAAGTAACAATCAGAAAACCGTTCAAAGCGCCGCTCAACGCACCCGTCAACGATGAAATCAGCAGCGCCAGAACAAAGGCTCCGGCAGGTGTTGCATACAAAGATTCCGGCAGCAGCCCGGGATGCCCCGTAATATACTGGAACGATATCACCGTCACGACCCCGGAAAAAGCAAACATGGAACCGACGGACAAGTCAATACCGCCACCGGCGATCACAAAGGTCATTCCCAAAGCGATAATCCCTACACAGGACATCTGTCTCGCAATCATGCACAGCGTCCGCGGATTTTCAAACTCCGGACGGAAGACAATACAGAGCAACAGCAGAATAACCAAGGCAAAATAAGCATTGCCGACAATCGGCTCTGCTTTTTTCCACAGGAAACGCAATTTCACAGAATTTTGTAAAGGCAATTGACTCATACTTTTAACCTAACCTATTTTACACCCGTCGCATAACAGATGATTTCTTCTTCGTTGATTTGTTCACCGGTAACTTCCCCGCTCAAACGCCCCTCGTGCATAACAATCACACGAGTGCAGTTCCCTATAATCTCCTGCAAATCAGAGGAGATCAGCAGACAGGAAACACCAGACGAAGCCATTTTGTGTATAAAATCATAAATCTCACACCTTGCACCAACATCAACACCGCGCGTAGGCTCATCAAAAATAAACACCCGCGGCTCACAATCCAATCCACGCGCCAACGCCACTTTCTGCTGATTTCCACCGCTGAGACTGGAAATCCTGGAGTTCTCCGAATCACACCGGATCCGGAATTTCTCTATGTAATCACGCGCGGTCATACGCTGTTTCCATTTTTGGACAAAACCCCAGCGGCAGTACTTCGAAAGAAGAGATGCCAAGGTCGTGTTCTCTGTCACCGTTTCCCCGGTAAGCAATGCCGTCCCCTGACGGTCCTCAGACAGATATGATATCCCGGCCCGCAAACTCTTGCGCGGCGTCCCTGTATCCGCTTCTTGCCCGTCTATGGTAACCGTTCCGCTGGCCCGACGGCGTAAATTGCAAATCGTTTCCGCTAATTCCGTTCTCCCCGCACCGGCTAATCCGGCAAGACCGAGAATTTCCCCGCGCCGGATGGAAAAAGAAACGTCTTTCACTGTGCCATCGGCAGAAACAATATGCTCGGCGGAAAACCGGATCGGAGCATCGGCAGCAGGCTGCACTTTTTCGGGAAAAACTTGAGACAGATTGCGTCCGACCATTTTGCAGGCGATATCGTAGGGTTTCAATTCCGAGGTTTTCTCTCGGCAGATCAGTACACCATCCCGGAGAACAACAACGTCATCGCACAATGCAATCATCTCATCCAGCTTATGGGAAACAAAAATTATACTCGTGCCCTGCTCTTTCAATTTCTTCAGCAGAGCAAACAAAGTTTGTACTTCCTCACGACTCAAAACCGTAGTCGGTTCATCCAGAATCAATAAATTCGCCTTGTACAGCAACGCTTTCGCGATCTCCATCATCTGCTTCTCCGCTACACTCAATGTGGAGGCAAGACGATTCGGGTCTATCGGGAAATTCAGTAAACGGAAAAGTTCTTCCGTTCGGGTCTGCATTTCTTTTTTCCGCAACAAGCCCATACGGGAAAGCTCTCTGCCGAGAAATATATTGTCGGCTGCCGTCAATGTGGGTATCAGGGCAAATTCCTGCGGAAGAACATAGCAAGTGCCATTCAATTCAATTTTTCCGGAATCCGGCTTTAACCGACCGCTGATCAAACGTGCCAATGTGGACTTTCCCGCCCCGTTTTCCCCCGCTAAACCAAGAATCACGCCTTCATCCAGCGTAAAAGAAACTCCGGATAAAACGGGCGCAGCCCCAAATGATTTCGTTAAATTTTCTACAGTCAGAATCGTTTTCATTATTGTTTTCAGTGTCAAGTGGACACGTTATTAGAATCGTCATTTTCTTTTGATAATATATCGCATTGAATATCTTTTTCAAAGAAAAATTCAATAGAAAATCACGGATATTACACATTTTTCACAGATATCCCGCATTTTTTCAAAAAAAAGAGATTACAACACACTTTTTTATGTAAGAAAGTGTGACTCTGAAAAAAAATTACCGCATACAGCCGAACGAACATCGTTCAGTTGCGGATTCCGCCGCAGGATGAATGGAACGTCCCACGGCGGATTCCCTGAAAAAAACTTATTTTCCGTTCAAAAGCAGACGGTTTGTCATATATTGCCGACGGAGTTCATCGATTTCATGATACAGCCCCTTCATGCGCGGGAAGGCTTTACTGTAAACCAGATTCACGTCTTCATCAGACATGTCCGGTTTGACTTTCGCCGCGTAGAAATCCAGTTCTGTCTCAATGGGCTTCAGAACCGTTTGATAGAACTCAGGATCACCGATTTCAGAATCGCCCCACACCTCAAACAGATTTTCCGATACTCCGGCACCACTGGAATACATCTTGTAGCTGCGGACATAACGGAACAGCAATTGTTTGCGGATGGCGGTCAACTGTTCCGGCGTCAATTCAAAACGCAAACTCCCCCACCGGGACGCAGAGTGAATTCCCTGACTGCCACCCCAGGAGAAACCGCCGTTAGGCGTCCAGGCAAGGCATTCATAACGCCAATCTGTACCATTAGCCGGCAACTTGTTGTAGAAACTGTCCCAGGCGAAGAACATGTGCAGAACATAGTCATTGTCGGAGAAAGCAACTTCTGAATGGAATGATTGTTGCGCAGACTTCCCGGAAACATCCAGACGCGTATGATTCCGGTTATTGTAGGTCGTCTGGAAACCGAAGGTAACGCCTTTCTGAGGATTGGAGCCCATGCAGATGTAAGGCTGATTGAGTCCTGCCGCAAAATACATTTCCGTACCGATACCGCGTCCGTATCCCATTTCAATGGCACGTGCATTTTCATCCTCGGCACGCAGGAAAATATGCAAGCCGTTCTTGTCGCACAGTGTCGTTATTTCCAAAGATTTGACTTTCGCAGCATTTTTATCCGTACTCAAATCGCCTCGGTCACCCGTGGAAACGTCGGTCTCCACAAAATCCATGGAGCCTTTGTACGGAATATCACAATACTGTTTCTCAAGAGAGGAATAGACAGCACGCCAGTCGGAGATATTCAGAATCGGCTTATCGAACCATTTGACAGTCAGACGACGGTCGGGATAGGTTTGAAAGAACGACTCATAGACTGCTGCATACTTTTCCGCCAATTCGAGTTTATTCCAAAGCATGCATTGACGTGCCAGGCTCAAATAGACAGCGGCTTTTTCTTTCACAGGCAAGCCGGCAGCTTCGATCAGATTTTTCGGATCCTGTCCGTGAAGAACAGCAGCGTAAGCCAGAAGACGTGTCTTGTCAACAACAGAAATCTTTTCATTTTTTGCAAATTTCTCCGCAATTGCCGCAGCTTCAGCAGTACGTCCGCAAGCGCCGGTGGCAATCACGTACATCTTATTGAGGCTGATAAATTTTTCGGACAATTCCGGCAATTGCGCCATAATAGCGCAGAACGACGGATAGTCAGCCATCTGAAAAAGTTTCACTAATTTTGCTTTGTAAAACCAGGAGCCCAACTGTTTTTCCGTGGCAAATTCATGCGCCGTGGAATATATATTCCGGTAGTCCGCCGGATTGTCTAAACAATACGTGAAAAAAATACCAGCACGTTCTTCCGGCTTGTTCTTTTTATCCAGCACAAAGTCGGTAACTTGCTTACGGAAAGAAGGGGTTTGGGGAATCCAGCGCAGGTTATTGTAGGAAGTAAGTTGCTGATACGTTCTGTCCATATCTTTCAGAATGCCTTCCACTTCCTCATAGCGTTTGAACTGAATTGCCAGAAGTGCTTCCCTGTAAATAGAATCGTTTCTGTTGAACTTGCGGGCATCCTTCAGCACGGCTTTGGCGGCATCATACTTATCCTGCCAACGCAGGGTATCCGCCAGCAGAAATGCGGCACGTTTTCTTTCATTATCATTCTTGTATCCGGGTAAAGCTATCATTTTCCGGGCAAGTGCTTCGGCTTCGGCGTTACGCTGTTCTCCCGCCAGATACAAGGCAAGTTTTTCCGCTGCGAAAAGTTTCTGACCCGTCGTATATTCCTTTGCATTCAGGATATAGTTGGCATGTTTCACAAGAACGGTATGTTTCAGATTTCCATCGTATCTTCCTAAAGCGGTCCAGGGCGGATTCAGCGTCCAGCGGATAATGTCTTCGCGGATGCGCAGTTTGTCATTATCGTTGTACTCGGCGTTCTCAAGCAACTTTTCCGCTTCTTCTATATGCTTGGTGTAAGACAGTCTCTTTTGGGTCCATTCGGCCTTGAGTGCATTGTATTTCTGAGCCGGAGTCAGGGGTTTTCCCGCGCTCTGAACGGCAGGTGATTTTTTCTCCGAAGCGACTTCAGCAGTCTGATTCTGGGTACGGCAGGCGGAAAACAAAAGTGCGCCCGCTGCAACTGCGGTATAAATATAAATCGAATATTTCATGAAAAAAACTCCTTATTTGCTGAATGACTGAAGTGTGAGAATGTGACGGATCATTTCCAGACGCGCAGTCTGGAGATTGAAACTGTCCGTATTCATATCGGCAAGAAGCTGGAGTGCCTTTTTAGCGGCATAGCGAGCCTTAAGTTCCGGCGATTTCAATTGTACCGCGGCAAGACGTTTCAGCAGTGTGGCATAACGGATATCATCCATTCCCTCGCGGAAACCTTCCCACGCCAGAGTATCCAGTACGCCATCCCCGCATCCGTAAATCAGATTCATGGAACGATAGGTGCTTCCCCGAATGTCGTTGTAGCCATTCAGATGATGCGCATAATTGAAATGGCAACTGAAGCCTGCGCGATAAGGTGCTAAACCATATTGACGACGCGTATAAGCCGGATTTTCCACCCCGACATGCTGGCAGGCATACCAGCCGAAATAGCCGTCTCCGCCCAAGGCATTATATTTCTGCGTCAGAAGTTCACTGCTGAAATCGGGATTGACAGGCGGCCAGAACAAATCGGCAAGATAACCGCCGCCGGTATAGCCATGCCGACTGTTTACAGGAAACAGAAAACCTTCATTTTTGTAAATATCAATCATCGGACGAATGGCTTTCAGTGTGGAAAGTCCATATTCATCACCCCACCCTAAGAAATGACGGTTATGCCCGAATTTTTTGATATGCAATTCTTTCTGACGGCGCGCATCAAAACGCATCTCCGCAAGATCCGATAAATTCATGTGACCGGTAAAAAGCAGACTCAAATCCATTCCCGCAGCCTTCGCAAACTGAGGATGAGTAAACCTAATTCTACTGGCATAAAGCATCTAACATTTTAATGATTTCTTCTTTAGGATAGAGCCCC
>CALCCZ010000127.1 GCA_937900075.1 uncultured Lentisphaeria bacterium | reverse complement strand
AGTCATTGGGGACGTGAATATGGGCGGAGACATGGATATTGTCAAGATCCATTCCGGTTCGCAGGTCAAGGGCGCAATCACCGGTGCGGAAACTCTGTGGCTGGTCCTGGATAATGCCTCCGCCAAGTCCACGGCGCTGTGGGAAGGCAACATCGACCAAAGCGCCTTCTTCGGCGCTAAGCTGCAGTTAGACCTCAACAACGCCGTCATCGGAGTCGGGAAATATACCCTGATGAAAGACACGGACGGCAGCAACGATTGGACTGGCACCTCGTTTGAAATGAAGTTCGATGGTATCAGTACAGATAAAACGCTTGTTTATGGTACCGCACAATCCTTTGCCGACAGCCCGTACGAATACGAACTCAAAACGGACAAATCCGGCAAGAGCCTGATTCTCGCGGTTACGGAAAAGTAATTGCAACAGAATCAACCATGACACCTGACTCAGGAGAACTCTCATGAGTCAGGTGGTTGTCTGAGGGAAAAAACGGGGAATTGGGGGATATGTAGTTCAGTGGATAGTGGTCAGTTTTTGGGGAACCACGGAAAAGTTTGTGGTTAGTGGATGTTGTTGTGCAACAAAAAAATAAGTCCTATAGGTCCTATAGGTCCTATTTCCCATCCCGTCCCGCACAATCACGCAAAACATCCGGCATGTTCCATGCCCCCAACCCCCCCATGCACTTATCCCCTATTTTTCGTGGTTGCTCGGTGCTGGATGAGGAAGAAATGTGAAAAAATTCCGTTTTGTGATTGCAATCCCCGCAAGGTCAAGGTATAGTATGCCGGAGAAAAACAACATCATCACAGGAGATACATCAAATGGGCAGAACATGCAAATGGTTTAATGAAGCGAGATTGGGATTATTTATCCACTGGGGCGCCTACGCCGTCAACGGACGTGGCGAGTGGGTTATGAATCACGAACGGATTGCGAAGGAAGATTATACAGCAGAATTTGTGGATAACTTTCATGCGGAAAACTATGATCCCGTTGACTGGGTCAAAAAAGCAAAACGCTGGGGAATGAAATATATCGTTTTGACTACGCGCCATCACGATGGTTTCGCCCTTTGGGATTCCAAGGTAAATCCGTACAATGCCGCAAATCTCGGCCCGAAACGTGACCTGCTGAAACCTTTCGCAGATGCCGTTCGGGAAGGCGGACTGAAACTGGGGTTCTACTATTCTCCCGCTTCCTGGACGCATCCGGACTATCCCGGTGCTTATTACCGGTCATGGCCATGGGATATGGATGCATGGGAAAGCGAAGAACACCGTCAGCGTTTCATCGCTTACTACCGCGCCGAAATGAAAGAACTGCTCACTCAGTACGGTAAAATTGATTATCTGTGGCTTGACGGCTGTGCTCCGTGGAATACCCTGGACGGTGATGAATCTCTGCGTATTGCCCGGGAATTCCAACCGTGGATTATTACCAACAACCGTTTGGGAAATCCTTTTGACGTGGAAACCTGCGAGCAGGCAATCACTCCGGCGGAAGAAGGTCAGGACTGGGAAGCATGCATGACCGCTTCGCAGTCCGGATGGGGCTATACAAAATGCCGGGCTTGGAAATCCCGTGAAGATATTCTGACCATGCTGCTGAACTGTGCAAAAAACAGTGGCAATCTGCTGATTAACGTGGGACCGAAGCCGGATGGAACGATTCCGGAGGAGGCAGACAGACTCTTTCTTTCCGTCGGCGAATGGATGGAGAAAAATCACGCGGCCGTTGAAAATTCCGTGCGTTCTCCGTTTTCATGGAACGACAGCACAAAAATCACGGTTTGCGGAAATACGGTCTATCATACATTCCAATACGAAATCGAAGGCAATTTCCACTGGAACGAACTGACAAACAAGGTCAAACGGGTCTATGCGCTTGATACCGGTGAAAATCTGGAATTCGAACAGAATGACAGTCGCCTTACGGTCAAAAATCTTACAGGCGACTGGCTCTTCCGCGTCCTTGCCATCGAAGTGGAAGGTACGCCGACTCCTCTGGAACAGAATGTCTATTCCAGCACGAATCGCCGCAAACAGTAATAAGAACGGTATTTTTACGAAAGATGCTCAATATGTTACCGGTAAATGATATCTTTACACAGGAAGCCCGCGATTCCATTTTGAAATTTTACAGTGAGTATGCTCCCGCTCAAGAACGTTTCAAATTCCGTACTCTCCCCCCGAAAAAGGTCAAAACCGTTTTCTTCGGCGCTTCCATCAGCTGCAGTTTTCCCATCCATGAATTTTTCCCCGGCACTTCGTTTTTCAACCGCAGTATTCCCGGCGAAACACTTGACGGGTTGTATGCACGACTGGAGGATGACGTTTTCCCGTATCAGCCGGAACAGGTGGTTATTCTTGTCGGACTCAACGGTATAGAGCAGGACAATGCAATCATGATGCGGAAATACGAGGCATTGGGCGATTTGCTGACGGCAAGAGGAATCAAAACCTATTATTGCAGCGTAACTCCGCTCCGTCACGGCGATCCGTGGGACCGTTTCAAGTATCAAGGCAAAATCATCGAACTGAATCGGCAGCTCCAGGTCATGGCGGAGAAAAAATTCGCCGGTTTTGTGGATTACTTCAGCGTGCTGCTCGACCCGCAAGGTGAGTTGGACGCTGAATATGCCCGCGAGGATGGAACCCATATCAATTTCGAGGGCTATTGCGTCATGGCAAAAGTTCTGGAAAAGAGTGTTCCTCTTTATTGAAAAACAGCATGAGGCCCGGACTTCGTAAAGAAACGGGAATGCGAAAGAACTGTCAGTGACTGCGGATATCCCGCAGCTGCTGCCGCTTGATTTCGCATTCAACGGATTTTTTACGGTCGTTTCCGGTTCTTTTCAAACAGTCGTCTTTTTATCCCTTCCACGGAATAGTCCCGCCTGCGGCAAGCGTCACTTCGTGAACAAGATAATCGTGTGCACGGGTGTAATCATCCGTTGCTTCTCCGCGCACGATTGCCGCCAGGTCCCGCAACTGCGCTTCGTAGCGGTCCGCAACCGGACCGAATTTGAGTATCTGTGTTCCGGCCGGGTATCCTCCGGCAGCTTGAGCAAGAGTCAGTTTAACTTCAATTTCTGTGCCGTCAAAAACTTCAATGGGACTGAACTCGATACTGCCGTTGGTACCGCCAATCCGGATACGGCGTCCGCTGGTGTTGTATGCATCCCGGCTGCAGACGGTGATAACGGCGTGTGCGTAAGGGTATTCCAGGATACTGACGCAGTTATTGAACGAGGGATCACCGGGACGGGCTTGTTTCATGAGCGGGATTACGCTTTCGGGTCTGCCGAGTATGGAAACAACAATGTCGATGAGGTGGCAACCGAGGTTGAACATGATGCCGCCCTTGAATGCTGTGAGATACTGCTGGTACGATTCTCCGCCATAACAATGGTTCATGTCTGCCTGAAATTCAAAGATTGAACCCAATACATCGTCCCGTATCGCCTGTATCGCCCAGCGGATTGCCGGATTGCCGCGGAACATGTAGCCCATCTGGAAGGGAATGTTCTTTTTTTCGCAAAGATCCAGCAGTTGTTTGTAGTATGAAAGATCTTCGCCACAGGGTTTATCCACGTGCATGGCGATTCCGCGTTCGGCAAAGGGGAAAGCCGTACGCACAAGATCCAGATTCGGTACCTCTATCAGGACCAGATCCAGATCCTTCATCGCATAAACCTGATCCAGTGTCAGATGCGGCACCGTATCATATGCGGGATTCCCTCCGGCAAACGTCGGGGAATCTGCGGGAATGAACGCGCTTTCATCTACCAGTCCGGCAAAATCAAAAATATCGGAACATTTTTGCAAGGTATTGAATTTTACATTGGCATGCTCGTGTCTCATGCCAACCTGAACAACTTTTAATTTCTTCATTCTATGTCCCTCCAGTCAAGTAAAACCCCTAAGGGCGGATTTTTTGAAAAACCGATTTCATGGTAAACCTCAGCCGCAGCCCGCGGATCTGCGATTTTCCCTATGAGCGGTGCCGCATGAACGCGTCCAGCCTTCAGAAACTTCAGATACGTCAGGTTGTCATCATGTTCGGTCCATGCCCCGGCCCTGGAATCCACTTTCGGCCGGGTAAACGAGTGACATCCGATAAGGCGGATTCCGCGTTTGTGAATATATTTGTAGTAATCAATGTTCTGATCGGAAATACGGGTGCAGCCAAGCAGCGTAATACGTCC
>CALCCZ010000126.1 GCA_937900075.1 uncultured Lentisphaeria bacterium | reverse complement strand
GTTTTCCAAATGGAGTCAAAGAAGTAAATGGTTCTTTAATTTGGGACATTAATCAGATATTTGAAACCAGGTTCCATTTTCAGTACAATGGATTCCTGCTGTAAAGCCTGTTCCGGTGTAATGATACCCGAACCCGCCCACTCGGGAATTTCTTCAATACTGCGTTCGGCGTGCAGCGTAATGGGCTTCTTGGCAAATGCCAGGGGCACGTGGGAATGTCCGCAGAAACAAATAGGGGTAAACTGATAGCTGAAATTGTCCGCCGCATGGTGAACATCAAAAATGTATCCCCAGGTATCGGGGCTGTCCAGCGTCGCATGAACTACAGTAAAGTTGGAATTGCGGGGAGTCATGCGCATCGGCAGATTGGCTAAATAGTTGCGTCCCTCGGGAGTCAGCTGCGTCTTGGTCCAAAGCACCGCAGCACGCGCATGAGGGTTGAAACCTTCCATTACTTCATCGTTATTGGAAGCATATTCATCGTGATTTCCCTTGACAACAGCCAAAGGCGACAAACTGCGCAATCTGTCAAGGCATTCCATTGGATTTGCACCATACCCCACGGTATCACCCAGAGAAATATACTGACCAACACCTTCATGGCGGCAAAATTCCAGCACAACATCGAACGCCTCAAGATTGGCGTGAATATCACTCAAAATAGCGTACTTCATCCGTTACATAACTCCTACACGATTCGCGCCCGCAGGAAATAAAAGCAGATTTGACCAGCGAACACATTGGGCCATACAAACTTTAACAATATACAACCAAAAACGGGAAATAAAAGCTAAATTTAAAAAATATCTGAAAAAAAATACTGATGTACCACATTTTTCAAAAAAAACGCATTCTCCCGCATCTTAATCACAAGCAAAAGCGTTTTTGAAAAAATGGTTGTTTTCAGATTTTTGTAATATAAGTTCAAAGTATTGCAAAAGGCGTACAGAATGCAAACGTTATGCACGGAGACGCGCCGCAAAGCGGCTTCCTCCGTGAAGGGTTCGGGCCGCCCCTTTGGGGCTTTGGAGGTTTTGGTTACCGTAAACCAGGGGCTGCGCCGCCTTTTGCGGCTTCACCCCTGGCTATTATCGTTCCGCCCCGTTGGGGCTATGGGTGGAAAATTCAGTAACGTATTCGTGTTTGTTCAGGATGGGATGAGATAGTGTTCCGTGGATAGTTGGGGTGTGGAAACTCCGGAGTTTCCCGGCTCAAAGAAAAAGTGGAACAGGCTTCCTTCCAGCCTGTACAGTCACCTTCATAGGTCCTATAAAGTCCTACAGGACTTATCTTCATTTGAGCCGGAGAACTCTGCGTTATTGGAGAAAAGCTTTGTGAATAAAGGCGGCATCCACTGACCGATGACAAATACCGGAATTAAAAACTTTGGAAATGGCCGTACCTGCTTGATTTTTGGCATTTTTCATGCTAAATTAAGGAATCCGGTATAGAAAATAAAGTTTTGCTGTTCCGACAGAGACAGCAAACTGTCCCCTTCCATTGTTTTTGTTCTGTCTCGAAAGCCTGAAAATGAAGTCTTCTTCTGCGAAATATATGACGATTTACCATCATGTGATGGAAAGAATCCGCAATGGGAAATACAAACCCGGGGAAAAAATAGAATCCATCCGAACGCTGTCCGCACGGTTCAATTTTCAGCGTGGGATTGGTCTGTATGCGCTCCGGCGCTTAGTGGATGACGGGACGTTGTATTCGGAACCGCATCGTGGATTTTTCGTATATCCCACGTTGGATAGCCGGCGATACTACCGGATTGGTTATTTTCTGAATGAACATGATCCCATGCGTTCCGGAGCGAATATTCAGGCAGTCAATCTGGCGGTACTGCAGCATGGATACCGTGCTATTTTGGGAATGAATTTCCGTGAAGATACAACGCTTGCGGATTTTTTGACGGATTTTCCGAATTTGGACGGTGTGATTTTAGACGGTATCGTAACCGAAAAGGTTGTTTCCATAGCAAAACGGTTCCGTATTCCCTATCTGGTTCTGGGGAATCATGATATTTCGCCGGAACATCCCCAGAAACGGATTCCGGTCCGGCAGCGTTTTTTCGAGGCGTTTTCAAAAGCTCTTGAGCCATATCAGGGGAAACGCGGGGGATTCATGATCGGGGATTTGCAACAAACGAATGAGCAGGAAGCCGCAGCGGGTCTGAAAGACGCTTTCCGGTATAACCATATCCGTTTTTCGGAAAAAGATATTCTGGAATGTTCGAATAACGGTGATAACATTGGAGGTTGTCTTGACCTGATCCAAAACAATCATCTGGATTTTCTCTGCATGTGGGGAACTTGTTCCGATATCTACCGTGCGGCAATGCAGATTTCCGGTCTTGAAAAGCACCCGCTGATACTGTACGGGGCGCATCCGTTCCGGCCCGGTGATGCAAAGCTGTTTGATGTACCCGTCCACATTACCCAGCTGGATGCGGCTGCGGTAACCGATGGAGTGGAAATGCTGTTTGCCATGATAGATAAACAGCTGGAAAATTGTGCGTATTAAAATCATTTTCGGGAGTTGAATATGTTTCGCGTATATGAAATGTTTTCCAGTATTCAGGGGGAATCTTCTTTTGCCGGACGCCGTTGTTTTTTCATCCGGTTTGCCGGATGCAATCTGCGGTGTCTTTACTGCGATACCCAAAAAGCCCAAACGGCGGAAGCCGGTACGGAAATGGATATCGAAACCTTGGTTCAGGCTGCGGACCGCTCGGGCGATGACTGTGTGGAACTGACCGGCGGGGAACCGATGCTGCAGGCGGAAACACCGGAACTGGCACGGCGTCTGCTTGCACTGGGGAAAACCGTTCTGATAGAAACAAACGGGTCCATAGAGTTATCAGGACTTCCGAAAGGCGTACATGCCATTGTGGACTATAAGGGACCATCCAGCGGTATGGAAGCATATATGTCAGATAAAAATTTCCGTTCGTTACGAAGAACAGATGAAGTGAAATTCGTTATTTCCGATAATACGGATTTTGACCGTGCAGTCGAAATCATCCGCAAATACCGGCTCGATGAACAGGTCGATAACATTCTGTTCAGCCCCGCCTGGGGGTCCGATGTCCGAGCGATGACCGAACGTATTGTCCGCGAAAAATTACCTGTAAGAGTAAATCTCCAGTTCCACAAGTATATCTGGGGTCCCGAAACGGAAGGTGTATAATGACCCGAAAAGCAGTTGTTCTGTTAAGCGGCGGTCTGGATTCCGCCACATGTTTAGCTATTGCAAAGCATGAAGGCTATGAGTTGTACGCGATATCGTTTGATTACGGACAGCGTCACAGCATTGAGCTGAAATGCGCTGAAAAAATCGCAGCATACGTAGGAGTAGAAAAGTTTTTACGCATTTCTTTCGATATGTCCCTCTGGGGCGGATCCGCTCTTACGGACAGTAAAATACAAGTACCGGATGCAGATCCCCGAAACGGAGAAAAACATATCCCGGTTACATACGTACCCGCACGGAATACAATCTTTCTCTCTTTCGCAGCATCCTTCGCGGAAACCATCGGCGCCCGCGATATTTTTATCGGCGTCAATTCTTTGGACTATTCCGGTTATCCGGATTGCCGGCCCGGCTTTATCGAAGCATTCCGGAAATGTGCCACTCTTGGCACAAAAGCAGTTGACGAAGGCTGGGAATTCCGGATTCAGACACCGCTTCAGCATCTTCGGAAAACAGAAATTATCCGCAAGGGATTGGAACTCGGATTCGACTACTCACTGACTCACAGTTGCTACAATCCGGAGCCATCGGGGAAACCATGCGGAAAATGCGACAGCTGCCGTCTTCGTCAGGCGGCTTTTGCCGAATTGGGAATGGCTGACCCCGCCCTCGCGGTTTTCAACCAGCCTGGCGACCAACCGTAACCCACACGGAAAATAATCGTTCTTCCCTCCTCCGTACCAGACGAAAAAATTTCCCTTTTTAAAACAGCACAGGAGCCCATGTCAATGAACACGGGCTCCCGCATTGTTTTTGGCTTTTTGAAAAACTACCGATTCGTATTCTAACCGGCAGTTCTTCTTTCCGTAATTACATTCCGCCGCAAAGTTTCAACAGAACGCCGGCTGCAACTGCAGAACCGATAACGCCGGAAACGTTCGGTCCCATCGCCTGCATGAGCAGGAAGTTCTGGCTGTCATAAGACAAACCGACTTTATTCACGACACGTGCGGCCATCGGGACAGCAGACACACCGGCTGCGCCGATAAGCGGATTGATTTTATCCTTGCTGAATACATTCATCAGTCTTGCCATCAGGACGCCGGCTGCAGTACCGATACAGAAGGCGAGACAGCCGAGTACCAGGATACCCAGAGTCTGAGCGCTGAGGAACTGTTCCGCAGAAAGTTTGGAACCGACAGCAATACCCAGGAAAATGGTAACGATATTGCAAAGGGCATTTTGAGCGGTATCAGAGAGGCGCTGGACAACACCGCATTCACGCATAAGATTTCCGAACATCAGCATACCCATCAGCGGGGCAGCATCGGGGAGCAGGAATGCGCAAAGCAGAGTAATCAGGATGGGGAAGCAGACCTTTTCAATTTTGGACACCGAACGCAGCTGAGCCATACGGATCTTTTTCTCAGCATCTGTAGTCAGAGCTTTCATGATAGGTGGCTGGATAATCGGAACCAGGGCCATATAGGAATACGCAGCAACAGCGATAGCGCCGAGCAGAGACGGGGACAAACGGCTGGTGAGGAAGATAGAGGTCGGGCCGTCCGCACCACCGATAATACCGATGGAAGCGGCATCCTTGATGTTGAACTCAATACCGGGTACAACATTCAAAGCGAGTGCACCGAGCAGAGCGGAAAAGATACCGAACTGAGCAGCACCGCCGAGAAGAGCAGTCTTGGGGTTGGCAATCATGGGACCGAAATCCGTCATAGCACCGACACCCATGAAAATCAGCAGGGGGAACACACCGGATTCAATACCCACGTTGTAAATGAGCCACTGAATACCGCCGGGCGCAGCAATACCCGCCAGGGGGATATTGGCAAGGAGAGCACCGAAACCGATGGGGAGCAGCAGCAACGGTTCAAATTCCTTTACAATGGCAAGATAGATCAGAACGAGCGCGACGCACATCATCAGCACACGGCCGAGACCAAGCAGCCAGGTGTTTTTAAAATCGGCAAACGTCTGATGGCAGATGTCGTAAATACCGGTACTCTTCCAAAGGCCCTCGAAACATTCCCCGAAAGAGGGTAATTTTTTCGCCTCGGACCCCTCTCTGAGGGAGTCATGGAAGAACGGGACAGGAAGGAATTCGGCAATCACATCACCTTTCTTCAGAATAGAAGACGATTCCAAACCATCACGGACACGGAGAACTTGCGCAGCCTGTGCAAGTTTAACTTTGCCTTTGCTACGGCCGGCAGGTTTGATGGTCATAATTTCGCTGCCGTCATAAAGTTTGTTTCCGGTGGCGAGAGAGTTGGAGTAAACGACAGCGTCTTTATCCCAGACGTAAACCATGTAAATATGTCCGTTCACAGGATCGGTGTAATAATCAAATACTTCATCCGTTCCGGAGGTTTGCATAGGAACAATTGCGGGACTCTGTTTTCTGAGACAATCCAGAGTGGCGGGAAATTCGGATTCGGCTTTTTTACAGCAAACTTTGGAGCAGTCAAGAGCATGGTCACCGGCGACAACAACACCGGTCAGCAAGCAGAAGACAGCTGCAAAGCAGAGAGAATATTTCAACAGATTCATGGAGTTCATTCCTTATTCAATTGTCATGATAGCCTGATCGGCGGTAACAACACCCTTGGCATCCACAAGCAGTTCCTTGACGGTACCTGCGCAAGGAGCCTTGATGGGAGTTTCCATCTTCATCGCTTCGATAACGGCTACGGTCTGGTCCTTTTCAACCTGATCACCGACTGCCACTTCAAAACGGACAATGGTGCCGGGCATCGGGGCTTTCACTTCCGTAGCAGCGCCTGTTGCAGCAGCAGCGGGCTTCTTTGCGCCGCCGGAAACGAACTGGCTGTTCAAATCGGCAGTAATGACACCGCCTTCTTTGACCTGAACATTGAAAGTCTTGCCTTCGACGGTAACGGTATAAGCTGCGGGAACGTCTTTCTTGGACTTGGCAGCTGCGACGTCAGCGGCATAACGGATACCCATGGGCTTGTCGCCTTTGAGGAATGCGATACCCTTGTCGCCGCAGGAAGCTGCGATGAAGATATTTTCTTCCGTCACTTCAATGCCGTTCTGCTGAAGGAGTTCTGTATTGTATTTGATACCCAGTTTCGGGTTGGCGTCATTGATTTCGACAACGGATTTTGTGGTAGGTTCCATCTGGAGCTGTTCGGAAGCCCATTTCACCAATTCGGGATCCGGAGCTACAGGAGTCTTTCCGAAGTAGCCCAGAACCATCTTTCCATATCCCTTGGGATCCATCTTCCAGGAACCATCGGGGTTCTTTCCCTGAACGGCATTGCGGAATGCCTGCTGGAAATAGAACTGAGACACAGGAGTAACGGAAGTACCGAAACCGCCGCGTGCAACGACTTCGCGCATTTCTTCGATTGTCTTGTCGTATTTGTCAAGGCAATTATTGTCGCGCATCATCTGGGTATTGGCAGTCAGAGCGCCGCCGGGCATCGGGCTGAAAATGATTTCAGGGGAGACCTGCATGGATTCAGGCGGCATGAAATACTTGCTCATGCATTTCTTGAACTCTTTTTCCACTGCGAGGATCTTATCGGGATCGATATCCAGCGTGTAATCCGGATCCCCGTCGAGGACATGGAACATCGTGAGGATATCGGCTTCACAGGTACCGCCGGAAAGAGGAGCCATGGCAAGGTCGATGATATCGGCACCGCCGCGGATGGCAGCCAGGTTGCAGGCAACAGCGCCGCCGGCTGTATCGTGAGTATGGAACTGAATTTCCTTGGCACCGACGCCGTACGTTTTATCCAGAATTTCGCGGGCCTGTTTGACCGTCTGGTAAACCGTTGCGGGCTTGGAAGTACCGGAAGCATCCTTGAATGCGAGAGAATCGAACGGGATACCGCTCTGGATGATTTCATTCAGTCTGTCAATGTAGAACTTGGGGGTATGAGCGTATGTTTCTTTCAGATTCGGAGCAAGACCCATCATCGTGATGGTAATCTGGTGTTTCATGCCGTATTTAGCAATAGCGCGACCGGAAACATCCAGGTTGCGGACATCGTTCAAAGCATCAAAGTTACGGATCTGCGTGATACCGTGTTTGGCAAACAATTTGGCATGAAGGTCGATAATATCGGAAGACTGGGAGGAAAGTCCGACAACATTCACGCCGCGGGACAGAGTCTGCAGATTGACATCGGGTCCGACGATCTGGCGCCATCTGTCCATCTCTTCGAAAGCATTTTCCTGAGTATAGAAGAAAAGGCTCTGGAAACGGGCGCCGCCACCGATTTCAATGTGGCTGATACCCGCTTTTGCAGCTGCTTCCAAAGCAGAGGCAAAATCATCCGTCTTTGCTCTTGCTCCGATACAAGACTGGAAACCATCACGGAAGGAGCAATCCATAAACTTAATTTTTTTCATTTTTCTTTACGCTTTCTGTTTCGTATATTTGTTATTCTTAAAACTCAATCACTCACCACGATGCATTTTTACTGCCGCAATCGCAGCCTGTGCCAGAATTTTGTCCTCGTCAGACAATTTACCGGCAGCGGTGGCTTTCTTCGCGGATGCTTTCTTCGCCGCAGGTTCCTCTTTGCACAATGCATTGGCATACGGAGCCAGCAATTTCGACATTCCCTTCATGAAGAAAATCATCACAATCAGGAAGATGTACACCATACCCATCCCAAGGACCATTGCCTTAAGACCATCCAATAACATTTGACCCATATCCGGTCTCCTCTAAGTTGCGCGGTACTTTTACCGCAGTTATTTTAGTTAAATTTTACGTTCTTCTGTCTCACTCAAAAACTTCTTTGAAATACGGATGTCGCCGCAGCGGAATATCTCCTTCGCACCGGAACCCGATACTTCAATGGAGCCGTCGGGAAAAATCTCCGACAGGACCCCTGTCACAAGCACTCCGTCAGGCCGTTCAAAATCCACGAACATACCGAGCAAATGGTTTTCCCGTTTCCAGTCTTCAAACAGCTTCTGCGGATTGCTTGAACAGGTAATATAGCATATATCTAAACATTTTTCAAACTGAACAAGCATGTTTTTGACATCAAAAGTACAATTTGTCAGAGTTGAAAGGGAAACTGCCGGCTGGTCAATTGCAGCCAGTTCTTTCTCCGTCAAATTGATATTGATACCGGCACCCGCAACAATGCCGGCAATTTTCCCCTGCTGAACGATTCCCTCGCTGAGAATACCGGCGATTTTTCTGCCGTCACAATACACATCATTCGGCCATTTGATGTAAAACGGGATTCCCGGTGCAGTCGCACGCAAGAGCTCCAGAACGGCAAGGGAAAGACAGCAGGTAGCATAAAAAGGTTCAGCCGGGACTTGTTTCATGACAAAGGTGGCGGTCAGACACGAGCCGGGAACGGCGAGCCATTTCCTGTCCAGACGCCCTCTGCCGGCCGTTTGTTCCCCTGCAGCGACAAGCGTTCCGTCGGCAAGTTCGGGAAAATGATTCCGGCAATACGTATTGGTTGAATCAACAGTATCCAGATACAGCAGAGACATGGCAAAACCGATTATTCCTGAACGGCATCCAAATCCTTGGAAACATCCCCCTTGGGCGGCACAACGATGGTTGCGGAACCGGCTCTGCTCCCCAAGAAGGGCAAGCCTTTCACATCCTCATAATCCTGGTCCGGAATCGCTTCACGCCCGCCGATAAGAGCAACATACCCGTTCTTCGGGTCAACAGTCAAAGTCGGTTTCCGGTTGGTCTTGATCAGGACTTTGCGGCTTTCCAGCCGTCCGTCCGGAGTAAAAACATAGTAGGCGAAAACACGTTCACTGGCAGCGAAAATCGTGTGCAGACGACTGAGGAAATCGATTTGACACTCGGGCAGCAGTTCCGTTCCGAAATCAAAGGCTACCCGGCGATTGACATACACTCTGTTTTTATCTTCCACCATCAGATTGTACACCTGGGCATGCCCGGTATTGTACGTCAGGACAATATAACGGCGCTGAACGATTTTTTTCTGGGCAACCGTATCGCCACCGGTCAGCTCGGGAACTCCGAACGGGGCACTCCAGACTTCCACGCCCTTGACAATCCGCAGCGGTACAACATTGGATGTATAACTCTCGTGAAACAAATGATGTTTCACAACGGCCTGCACCTCGAAACGACCGTAGCGACGCAAATCATAATAATCACACAGATTGAAAGTATAATCTATCGTGGCACCCGCAGGTATGATACTGCCGGTCAATGGCGGTTTTGTTTTCGGGTCCAGCAACTGCACAGACCTGTGTTTTCCCCCCATCGGTACGATTTCAAAATGAAGCCCACCCTGAAGTTCCTGACGATTTCCGAATGCCAGTGCATGTGCGGAAAAATTGCGAATCGATACTTGAACAAAAATCGGCTCGAACGGCAGATAATTCATCTGGTTGATTTTAATGTTCACAGCCAGCTGGGCAAACAATTGCGCAGACCCGGTGGTCATCAATACACAGAAAACAACAAAACATACCAATTTCTTCATACACTCATACTCCTTTCAATAATTCAAATGCGGCGTGAACGGCTGCCGGAATATCCGTACGGGTGTGACAGTATTCCTCCCGGCATTCGCGTTTGAAGCAACGCAAACAGGGAACATCAGGCTGAATCACACGTTTCTTTTCGGTAAATGGACCGGTGAGTTCCGGAAATGTCGGTCCGAAAAAAGCGAGAACTGGTGTCCCGACAGCCGCCGCGATATGCATCGGCCCACTGTCATTCGAAATAAACAAATCACAGAGTCGTGTCAATTCCACCAATTCCCCTATCGTCGTCTTTCCGCACAAATTGTAAATGGACGGAAAACCGGGCAACTTGCTCCGAATCGTCTCGCCGGCTGCAAAATCAGCTCCGGATCCGAGCAGCAGGAACGAAACTTTCTCCAGTTCTTTCCCCAAACTGGAAATCAAATCGGCAAAAACGGCAGGCGGCCAGGTTTTCGTTTTCCACCTCGCACCCGGGGCAATGCCGATAATGGTTCCATTCATCGCAACCTGCTCCCGCCGCAATAAATCTTCCGCAACGTCTGCATATTTCCGCAGGACCGGCAGAGAATAACGGAAAGTTTCCGCTTCCGCGGGAACATTCAGGAAAGTGGCCGCCAAATCATTGTTGCGGAGCAGTGCATGACGCGGCTGCTCCCAATGCAAATCCATTCTGCGGGAATAAAAAAGATTGGCTATTTTTTCTTTGGGGACAGCATTACCGGCAAATACGGATGAACGCGCCAGACGCCCAATGACAGCACTGCGGAGCAGACCCTGAAAATCAATGACGGCATCATATTTTTCACTGCGGATACTCTTCAGCAACTGAAAAAAGGACGGCAGAAAAGTTCGGAATGACCCCAATTTTTTGCGTTCAAAAAAGATTTTCCGACGAACAAACGGCAGGTAATCCAGCAACTCGGCAAACGAGGGATGTATCAGCCAGTCGGCATCGGCATCTTCCCGGGCGCAGATAGCGTTAGCTGCGGGAAATGCATGGAGAACATCTCCGAGACTGCTGGGTTTAAGGAACAAATACCTCTTCGCCATGAGCCGAACTCCCAATGTGGAAAATCAGCTGCCTATGCCTAAACGATTTGCAAGACGCTCCGGCAAGCCCGCTTCCCGAATTTTTTCCTGCGTAGTCTGAATGTCGTATGGCAGCATATACCGGGTCAGCACTCTCTCGATGGAATCAAAAATCACAAACGAAGCTCGGGGA
>CALCCZ010000125.1 GCA_937900075.1 uncultured Lentisphaeria bacterium | reverse complement strand
GACACATCATTTTTCTTTTCGACTACTGTAAAAAACAAATTTGTTTGCATAGAGGTAATCAAAGAAACCGGCATGATTTTGCCAGTACCAATGGATTGATGCCTCAGACCAATTACAAATTTTCCTTACGGCGAAGCAATTGCTAACGTAAAGTCTTGCAAAGCAGCATACCGCGTGATATATTAAGCAATATATTCCCCGAATTGGATAAACTTGTAACGGAGCTTGAAAAATGACGAGAAAAAAAACATTAAAACAGTATGCAGAAGAGCATGGGTATGGAAACGAACTGTGCATTTTTTTAGACAAGCTGGAAAAAAATCTTGACCTTACAGGCCTTGGGTTGTTTGTAGTTTTTGATGCTATTGAAAAAAAATTGCATGAATATAAAGTTGTAAAGATAGCGCTGGCAAACAGGGGAAGAGCATTTAGTGAATTTTTGCCTGGCAGTACAAAAAAATCAAAAAACGTATACACCCTTGAAGATTGGGAAAAAGACGGGACAGAAGAATTTTTGAAACATTGCACACCAGCAGGCAAATTTAGGTATGCGGATTTTAAGTACGAAACACACCCAAATGTGGACCCATGGCTATTTTTTGCCAAACGATAACAGCGATTAACCTGTTACCCCAATAAAATACTGCGTCATGCCGCCAAAGCGCATTACAGTGGCGTTTCCGTGGCATTTCAGCTGGTTACAATTTGTAACCATTTGCGCGGCGTTACGAAAATGGTGCAGCAAAACGCATAACACAGGTGTATTTTTTGCATAAAGTGTCATTCCAGTCGCCAAATCGTAAAAACTACTTGGACACAGTAATACTATGATTTATTTAACAAGTCAAATGCAATTTGGTAATATTCACGCGCTTGTAAAAACATCTCTCAGTCAAATTACAGTCAAGTAAATTTTGACACAAATTACGCTCAAATAACAGGCTAAAAACATCTCTCAGTCAAATTACAGTCAAGTAAATTGGATAGTGGTCAGGGGTTGCGGGAAAAACCACGGAACACTCGGAAATAATCGGAAAAGTTTGTTAATCGGGGGCGGCAAAAAAAAATAAGTCCTATAAGTCCTATAAGACCTATTTTCTTGTGAGACGAGAAACTCTAAGTTCATTGGAGAAAACTAACCACTAATCACTATCCACTACTTTTTCGCGTTTTTTGTGTGTTTCGTGGTTAGACGGCAGTCTGGTTAAAAAAAAATTGTGTTCCGGTATGTTTTCGAAGGATATTTGACCTGATATCACAAAATCAGCCAAAATGACTTTTTCAAAACTGGAGAAAGTGAAACGCCCCTGATTTTTACACAAAAATTCTGGTGCCCGGGGCGGGACTCGAACCCGCACTTCCTCATCGGAAAACAGATTTTAAGTCTGTTGCGTCTGCCATTTCGCCACCCGGGCGCAGAATACTTTCAATATACACTCACAACAAAAATTGTCAAGTGCAAAAACAATGAAATCGGGAAAATGCTTTCATTCTTATGCAAAGCCTGCGGAACCTATCCTCTATCCACTAATCATGCCGGCACTATCCTTAATTTCCTACAGTCAGAACAATCTTTCCCGTATTTTTTCTTTCCACCAGTACCTGTAAAGCATCGTTTGCCTGTTCCAGCGGGAAAGTCGCATAAATAACGGGACGGATTTTTCCGCTTTCAAATGCGGGCCACATGGTTTTCTGCAATGCCTGGAGGATTTGTGATTTGACTTCATCGGTACGGCTGCGCAGAGTACTGCCGATCAGCCGGATGCGTTTCCGGAAGAGTTTATCAATCTCAATTTCGGTAGTTTTTCCGGCAAGAGCAGCAATCAGGATCCAGCGACCCCAAGGATTCATTTTGACGATATTTTTACCCAAATCGGGCCCGCCGACACAATCCAACGCCACATCCACGGGATGTTCATCCAGGATTTTTCCTAAATCATCCGTACGGTGATTGACGACGATATCCGCGCCGATATTTCTGACGAATTCAGCTTTTTCGGGAGTTCCGACCGTGGTAATGATGGTACCTGCGCCCAAAGTCCGGAGCAGTTGAATGGATGCCAAGCCTAAACCGCTGGCACCGGCCTGAACAAACACGCTTTCGCCGGGCTGCAATTTTGCTTCCAGAACAAAGTTCAAATAGGCAGTAGAAAAGACTTCCGGTATCGTGGCAGCTTCCACCATGGAAAACCCTTTCGGGACAGGTAATGTCATAATAGCCGGGACAGCAACTTTTTCCGCATAACCGCCGCCGCCCAATAAAGCACAAACCTTATCCCCGACCTGTCTTCCGCAACCATCGGGTGCATAAATTACAGTACCGGCGACTTCCAAACCGGGCCATTCGGGCCATCCGGGAGGCGAGGGATAATTTCCGGAACGCTGCATGAGGTCAGCACGGTTCACGGAGGCGGCTTCGACCTGAATAATAATTTCACCTTCTTTGGGTTGGGGATCCGGCACGGAAGCTGCAATGAGTTTTTGTTCCGCGTTGACAATCATGGCTTTCATGTTTACTTCTCCATTCAGTTATCAGGAATACATTTTTGTTTTTAGATGCCAGTCTATTCAGACAATAACACGGGAAACAGAAAAAAACAAGGGCAGAATCATTTTTCTATCAAAAAATCAACCTTGTTCGATCCAATCGGCAGCCACTTCCGCTCTATGATAAAAATCAGCGGTTTCGCTGTATTTCAGGCAATTCTTTTTCATTTCAGGAAGGATCCGCAAATCACCCAGCACTTTGGCAAGCGCATCCGATAAATCTTTCTGATCAAAAGGTTCCGGCAGGACAATTCCGCCCGACTGTGCCACAAAACAGGAAAAACCGCAAAGGCCGGAACAAATCGCAGGCAAGCCCGCAGCGACAGCCTCGGTCAAAACCGCTCCGGCAGCTTCCAATCGCGCGGGATGAACCATAAGGTCAGCGGCTTGCAGAAGACGGGGTACTTCCGGGGTAGGACCTTTCCATAGGATCAAATCGGCAACTCCGCATGATTCGGCAAGCTGCCGGAATTTCGCATTTTTGGTATCACCGCACAACAGAAGCCGGCAATTTGAGCGTATGGTATCGGGCAGCGCCGCCAGTGCGCGAATCGCACGATCCGCACCCTTCACCTGGAATTGAGCAGCAACGAGCAGAAGCAATCTGTTTTCGGGCAGCAATCCGAGTTTTCTGCGTTCTTCCTCGCGAATTGCGAAAGAGGCATCCGAATGTTTGCAGGCGGGATTGATTCCGGGCGGGAGATAAAGGAAACGCTCGGGAACAGTACCATATTCCGCCTGGTATTCTTCTTTCTGTTTTTCCACGATATAGAGAATTTTCGTCTTGCTTTCAGGGCAGAACACTGCTTTTTCCTGAGCCAGGAAAGTTTTATACCGGGGCAGCCAGCGCAAAACAAACGGGGAATGTTTTTTGCGCCAGACAGGAAGCAGGCAATTATCGGCGGCAAAATAGAAATCCGCGCCGCCCATCCGGTTGAATACGACAAACCGATCCGGTTTTTCAGCATTCAGAACAGAATGAATTTTTTGCTCAAACTCCAGAGCTTTTCCATGATTTGTCCAGGAAGAAAGAGGAATTGTTCTGACATTCAGACCGGGCGGAACCGTACCGGTCCAGGAGCCGGTACAACAAATGACCTGATGTCCGCGTGCAAAGAGTTCCGTAACGATGCGCAGGAAATCAGACTGAAGACCCCCGTGTGGGAAAAAACGGAAGATAGCTGTAAGGATTTTCATGCGCAAGTACCTCCAGTCAGGAGTCCAGCGGGAAAGACACTTCCGCTAACGAATCGGCTCCATACAGCAGCATGACTAAACGATCGAATCCCAGGGCACCGCCGGAGGCGTCCGGCATTCCGCTGCTGATAGCATCCAGGAACTCAACGGGTTCCGGATATTCGTGCAAACCATTTTTGCGTCTGGTTTCCGCAAACTTGCGGAAACGCTCTTTTTGAACAACAGCGTCCGTAAGTTCTCCGTAGGTATTGGCAAGTTCCACACCGCCGATATAAACTTCCCAGCGTTCCGCAAGAGTCGGATCCGTCGGTTTCGGACGTGCGAAAGCGCCGAAGCGGATCGGATAGTCTATCAGAACACAGGGGCGGTCTTTCGGTAAATTCGGTTCAACTTTTTCCGTCAGAACGATTTCGAACTCACTTTCTTTCTCGGCAAGGGCATCGGCATTCAAACCGGAAAATTTCTGAAAAGCCTCGCGGACGGGTATGATTTCCCAATCGGCATCCAGATCAATGGTATTTCCGCAGTATTGGATAACGCCGGAACCATTCAGATCATGAGCGGCAGTGCGGACGAGTCCCGCAGTAAAATCCAAAGCGTCGAGGTATGTCGTATGAGCGGTGTACCATTCAAGCATGGTAAACTCACTGCGATGCAGACGGCCATTTTCATTGGCACGGAAACAGGGTCCCAACTGGTACATTCGTTCCATGCCGACGCACAACAGGCGTTTCATTTGCAGTTCTGGGGAACTGCGCAAGAAAAAATTACCCGCCGCAGGTGATTCGATATATTCTTCAGCGGCGGGAGCAATAATCCCGACCGGTGTTTCCACTTCGCAATAACCGCAGGAGTCACAGTAACGCCTCACGGATGCCAAAACACCGGCGCGGTATTTCAGGGCGGGAATCATAGCCGCCAAAGCCAGATTTCCCTGTGTCACTTTACCCTCAGCCTTTGCTTACACGGTCGGCATACTGACCGTTACGGGTATCAATGCGGATCGTATCGCCTTCATTGATGAACAGCGGAACCATCAGTTCATAGCCGTTATCGGTCTTGGCGGGCTTCATCACATTGGAAGACGCGGTATCACCGCGGGCGCCCGGTTCGGTTTCTGCAATTACCTTCTCGATAAAGGTCGGCAGAGAAATATCAATCAGTTTGCCATTGAAAAACAGTCCGGTGCAAAGGGATTCTTCGATGAGGAAATATGTACGTTCGCCAAGATTTTCACCGGAAACCGTGATTTCCTCATAGGTTTCCGCATCACTGAAAACATATTCATCCCCGTTGTGATAGGAATAGTACAACTCACGTTCTTGCAAATCCGGTTTACCGACCTTGTCCACGGGACGGAAAGTACGATCCATGGTACTTCCGTTCAGCATGCTTTTGAGTTTGCAGCGGTAAAGAGCAGTTCCCTTGCCCGGCTTGCAGAACTCAAAGTCGATAATGTTGTAAGGTTCGCCGTCGATTTCGATTTTCAGACCTTTTTTCAAATCTGCTGCACTGTACATAGTTTCTCCTGGGTTAAAATTGTAATTGCAACTGTGCGCGATAATATAGCATACTTTACCGGATTTACAAGCATTTTTTCAAAAAAGTCAAAAACTGACCCGGTGAATGAAGAGGAATTAAGGGATAGGGAAACCACTCACCGGTCTGTTTCATTATTGATCAGACCGATGAGTCTTTGCAAAAAGACGGTAGTCTCAAAAATAGCCGTGTCAAGTAAATTTTGAATTTTCATGAGGAGATTTCAACTTTTTATCTTCCGAAGAGCTACTTGTAAAGCAACTTGAGAAAGAGAAAATTGAAAGCTCAAAATGAGAAACAAAATTTATAACGGGACTTTTGAGATTGGCGTCCAAAAACACTTACTGCACAGAATAGGCGTCAGGACGGTTTTCACGTTTTGTTTCCGTTTCCGTTTTCTCCCAGTGTACGGAACAGGGATTATCCGTAACCTGCGGGAATACAGACAGACGCAGCCGCGCGCATCCCAAAGGAATCAGACGAAGTTTTTCGGCAGGCTCACCGGAATAAGCGGGTCCGTGTTGAAGCGGAGCGGGCTGATTATCCTGCAGTGTCCATTCCGGTATTTTGCGTCCGGTCAGAACGATTTGAGCCGGTGCGTTTTCGGAAAAGAAGCAGTCATTCTTAAACGGCAAAACGGAATATTGCGGTGAAACGGAACAATCAATACCGTAGTTCCAGGCGGTTTGTGTTGTCACTTCCGTATAGGGATTGTCGGGGTAGCACGAATCGGGAGTTTCCCTGTAATCTTCTTTCAGCGCCAGAGAATATGTCAGGGGTCCGCGTTCCACGGAGATGGCACCGGTTCGCGGATAAAAGGCATATCCGCACTCTGCTTTCATCTGGATTTCTATCCGGAAAGAGCCCCGTTTTACGGCAGGCAGGTGGAACCAGGCACCGGATGCCGCGGTTTTTCCGCAAGTCTTGCCGTTGATTTTCACGGAAAACATTTTACACCATCCCGGTATACGGAAAAAGACAGGGAATGGCGTATTCCGTTCGGATTCCAGTTGAATGACGACTTTTTCGCGGAAAGGATATTTTGTATCCATGATCCAGGAAACGCCTTCTGTTTTTCCCGAATGAGGAGCATAGAGGAAGAATGCCAGTCCATTGTCCGGCGTTTTCATTGTCAGATGTTCCGTAAAAATGGGGAAGGCGGTAGCGGCATTGTGACGGCAGCAGCGGTAACGGACATCGGAATATGCGATTTGTGGCGGAGCATTGCAATAGTTATGGTCGGTGGAAGCATCCAGACTCACCTGATTGCAAGCAGTGATATAATGTAATTTTTTCCAATCCGGCGAATAGGATGCGGGATAGTGATTGAACAAAACATCTTCTATGCGGTCGCCGTAAATGGTTTCCCCATCTATTGCCCCCAAAAGCAAATGGGAACGTACGAGTTCAAACCAGGTACAGCTTTCCGTTCCGTATCTTGGGTCCATACATCCCTTCCGGAAATTTTCATCGGCAGCGAACGCGCCGCGCGGCATTTGTCCCCACTCGCTGTAATGCAGGCCATACCAGTATTCCGCAGAGGAACGGTGCGCGGGATTCTTTGAGAGCCGTGAATACACGGTTTCGTATGCAAACATCTGCGCAAAATGAACTGTATGTCTGGAAATGAACATGGCTGCCGGGTCATTCTGCCGCCGTAAAAAGATCCGTTTTGCCAATTCCGGGAGGAAAGACTCTCCGGTGAGTTCATAGCAGCGGAAAATGACCGGGATGATATCGCAGGAACGGGCAAGCTGAATACTGTACTGCCAGGGCACATCCGGAGCAAGGGAAACGGGAATCAGACGATCCTCCGGCAGAGAGGAACAGAAGCGGAGGAAATTGATTAACAGCTTCAGGAACCGTTCATCCTGTGTATATTCGTACCAGGTCATTATCGCCTCGTTCATGACCATGTGTCCCCAAATATCAGTTACGATACGATGATCACTGAAACTTGCGTTTTTCAGGCATCGCGGTCCATACCAGCCGTCTTCTTGCGCTCCCTCAAGCATTTTTTCGAACCAGTTTTTTGCCACGGAGAGACAGCGTTCATCCTCAAGTTCTATTGCCAGTTTTACAAATCCGCGCAGCCAGTAAGGCTGCTCTTCCCAGCCGATTCCGTTCTCCGGAGACAGCCATCCGTTGTCCGGTTTCAGAAATCCGCTGAATTCGTACAGATGTCCCGCCAAACCGTCAGCGATTTTTGACAGTTGATGTTTCAGCCAGCCCTGCGGCTTGAGATTGCCGGCAGGAAAAGGCATGAGCATATTGTTTTTGAGGACATCACCGGAAGCGAATCCGGGGAAGCAGGAAGTTAAATCCTTGCATACTTCGTGTTTCATTTGTTTGAATCCTTTCGGTTTATATTTCAGGTTTTACATCAAAAATTCAAGTATGGCTTTTTTGTGGTCATTCGAGTCAGTCAAATGTTTTCCGGATTGTTCCGCTGTCCGGAAATTCACAGGACATCCAATTCCACCCAGCGCAGTTCGAAATCCTCTTCCAAACTGCGGTTGATGACATCAATACCGTTCAAACCGTCATGCAATACGTTATCCGGAACCCGGAAGCAGACGAAACAGTTCAGTTTCGGGAAATCCCAGTCGGAGGGCAATTCTGCTTTAGTGCAAGTGACAGTATTCAGTTTCACTTCCGCATTTTTGATTTCCGTATTGCTGCCGATAATCACATAGCCGTTTCTCCCGTCCGTTCCGCCGCCGACATCGATTTCGTTGTAAATACCGCTGCCTTTCCACGCCAGCGGATAGAAACTGTGCAGAGAGCCAGAACCATATCCGGGCAGAGTCCGTTCCTGGGCCGTTGCCACATGGCGTCGCTGCCGGGCTTCCGTCTTTGCACGGTCGCCGATGTAGGAAAAAACCTCTTTCTGCAGGTCTTGTTTTACATATCCGCAGCCCGGTGCAGAAAAATGGTTGAAAAAATGGATGGAATCCGCTCCGCGATAGTAGAAGGTTGCCGCAAAACCGGTATCGGTTTCCCTGGTAGATTTCATCGCACCGCCCGGATAGCCGTTTCTGATTCCTATTTCCAAATCGGCGGACAGTTCGATATTGGACGGCAGCAGAGTACGCCAAATGGTATAGGGTACATCCAGCCGATTACTGCTGGGAGAAACGATATCAATCAATCCCTCTTTAGCCCAAGTGAGAAAATCCAGCCCGTTCAGCAGGGTATCATAAGGTTCCGCGGGAACACGGACCATGATTTTCACCCTGTGTCCGAATTTCTTTTCTGCCTTGTCCGCTTCTGCCCGGATATCCCGCATCATCTGCGTCAGCAGAGGACGTCCCTGTTCCGCGCCGCCCGGTCGGAACAGATAGATATCGCGCAGGAAATCCAGTTCGATACCGTCACATTCATGGGAAAGATACTCTGCGATTAAGGCGAAGATATGTTCACGGACTTCCGGATGAAGGTAATCAAGAGCCTGATCGGACCAGATGGAACTGAGTGGTTTTCGGTAGGCTGCGCGTCGGAATTCCGGATGTTCATACCAGAATGAACTGTGCTGTGGCAATTCAGGATTCGGCGCCCAGTGGTCATCGTTCATTCTCATGCTGTGCCACATTTCCACTCCCTTCTCGTGACAGTACCGGTAACGGAACCCGAAAATATCCGGCACGTTACGCGACATTTCCCGTGCATTGCGGACCATGGTTTTCATCGGCGGTTCCGGAGAAATATCCGTAACTTCCCTGCCATGGAAAAAAATTCTGCCCTGTTCATCTTCCTCACTGCAGTCTTTCCAAACCGGGTCCCAGACTTTGCTGTCGAAAAAAGCTCTGGAAGCGTTCATATTGAACAATATGGCAGTGACGCCGCCTTTTTCCGCGTAATAGTCGATTTGCCGCCGGAGTCCGTCCTTGTTCATGTTATCAAAGCCAGTAGTCCAGAAACAACAGAAATCGTCGTTGATATAAACGGCCATAGATTACCTCGTATTTGTTCGGTTCTGAAAATCTGCAACATTGCACTGCAAATACAGGAACGTTCCCCGCATTTGCAGCAAAAAGATATACCCGGGCAAGCACAAATGCAAGTAAACTTTCCGTTATTACTGCCCTTTTTCGGAAAGAATGTTCCTGCCCGGATTGAAATTTTCCGCTTGAAAATGTATATTTACGCGTAAGAAGAAAAAATCAAACATTGCAGAAAGGACAATATGATGAGCGGAAAGGATTTGAGCGGCAAGGCAATCGTATTCCTTGCCGATGGTATGGCGGACAATCCGTTGGACGAACTGAACGGAATGACTCCTCTGGAAGCTGCAAACACTCCCGGCATGGACCGGATTGCAAAGCAGGGTGCCTGCGGTACATTTTTAACATTGCCGGAAGGGTTCCCCACCTCCTCCGATGCCGCCAATATGTCGGTATTGGGCTACAGTCTGGCACAGTTCTATCCCGGTCGTGGCCCCATCGAGGCAGTCAGTCAGGGGATCCAATTAGGTGCCGATGACATTGCATTCCGCTGTAACCTGGTATTCGTTGAAAACGGCATTCTGCGAGACTATTCCGCCGGACATATCAAACCGGAACATGCAAAAGAACTGATGAACGCCCTGCAACAGCATTTCGGATCCGATAAAATCACGTTCCATTCCGGTGTCAGCTACCGGAATCTGCTGATTCTCCACGGCAAGGAGTTTTCTTCTAAAGTCGGATACTTCAAACCGGACTCCTCTCAGGACATGCCAGTAAATGAATTGCCCTGGACCGCTTTGGACAACAGCGCAGAGGCTCTTCATACAGTTGATACATTGAATCAGCTTTATGCGGATACCCTGACCTTTCTCGCGGAACAGCCGTTAGTGAAAAACGGAATAGCAAAAGGCAATGCCATTTGGCCATGGAGTCCCGGGAAACAGCCCGCATTCACTCCTTTTTCGGAAAAATACCATGCCAAGAAGGGTGCCGTGATTACGGCAGTAGATGTCATTGCAGGTTTAGGCAAATGCGCAAACATGGATGTAATTCCTGTGGAAGGAGCTACCGGATATATCGATACGAATTACGAGGGAAAAGCTGCTGCTGCAATCGCTGCCATCGAGAATCACGATTTCGTTTATGTACACCTGGAAGCGATTGATGAAACCAGTCACGAAGGAATCCTGGAAAAAAAGATGCACGCTGTCGAAGATTTCGACAAACGGATCATCCAGCCCGTCATGTCGGCTTTAGAAGGCAGAAACTGCACTTTCGCCATTCTGCCGGATCACCCCGTCCCGATTAAACTGCGCGCCCATACCCGCACACCTGTTCCGGTCGCCGTCTGCGGTCCGCACATCCAGCCGGACTCTGTGGAAAAATACAATGAAAAGACCGTATTGCAAGGGGCTCTGGGCTTCATGAACGGCGAGCAGTTTGTACGCACCGTTCTGAATATGCAGGATTGAACTCTGCCGCAGCAAAATTCCGGTATCCGCATGTCCCGGGGAAAAAATAAAAACGGATACCGGAAAAAAAACAGCTTGAAATTCATTTTAAAGACACTATATTAGCGGATAGTCCCCTCCCTTATAAACAACAGTTCAGGAGCTGTTAATCATGAAAAAACGTTTTCGGATTCTCTCCCTGTTCACTCTTTTTTGCGCTGCGGGGACTCTCGCCGCGCAAATGCCGAATGAACTGGAGCAACAGACAATGTTTCGCCAGGCTGAAACCCTGCTGAAAAACGCACCCGGTGATTATCAGGTGATGGCGAAACGGACCAACGACATCAAACGCTACAATGTTTTGCGGATTCTGCGTGATGCAGCCGGAAAGTTTCCAGCCGGAAATCTTGTCTATTATTCCGTACCCGCACTCTCCAACATTCAGCGTCTGCCGGACCAATTTCCCATTGACGGAAAGATTTTTGCGCCGGTCGACATTGTAATGGCACGCGGAGAATTCGAACCCGGCTCCTTTGTGTTGTATTCACCGGCGGATATGGAAAAAATACAGCTGAAAGCAGGCGATCTGAAAAGTACCGGAGGACAGATTATTCCCGCTGCTGATGTGGATCTGAAAGTCGTCAAAGTCTGGTACCAGAACAGTAACGCCTGGTACAACTATTTTTCCGATACAACCCATAAATTGGTACCGGAATTGCTCGTAAACGATGAAAATCTTGTACGCGTGGATACCGTCAAACACGAAAATTATCTCCGGGTGGACTACTCCACCGGCACAAAATATATCTGGATCAGCGCACCGGAAAAAATGGATCCGGGCTTCAATTCCGAAGCGGAACCGGTTGCCGATGCTGCAACAATCCAGCCTATCCGTCTGAATGCGGGCGAATTCAAGCAGCTGTTTGTAACGGTAAGAACTTCTCCGGATACCGCACCCGGACTTTACACCGGAGTCATATCCGTGGGCAAGTCCGCAAAAATTGCCCTGCGGGTACGCGTAATGCCGTTCGTTCTCCCGGAACCGAAAACATACTACGACCGGACAAAAGACTTCTACTCCATGCTGTACTGCGTATTCGGCAGCCGCCATGTGATGAACCGTAACGGCGAGGATCAGGAACAGGCAAATAAAAAAATATTCGCCCGTCTGGTGAACCAGAAAAATCATAATGTGACCAGTCCGTTGTACATGGGACTTTGGAACGGATATCAGAACTTCGAATATACAATGAACGATATCGAACTGGCAAAAAAGGCAGGAATGAAAATGGACCCCTTCTTCGAGGCGTTCGGCTGCCACGCAACCAGTACGGTAGAACAGTTCCTGAAACAGAAATATGTTGTTGCTGTCGCCAAAAAAGAACTGGGAAAAGTTCTCGGACATACCAATCTCTGGCCGGCTGGCGGCGAAGAACCCGGCTACGGCAGAATCGTGAACGCACGCAAAAACTGGAAACTCGTACACGACAACGGAATGCATGTGATGTGTAACGGCGGTGACCGCCGGAATTTCAGCGGATACAACGATGAATTCCGCGTCGGAGGCGGTTTCGCCAGCAAATATGAATCCGATTTCATGCACAGAATTCTCGGACGCATCGGCAACTACGCCGGACCCCATACCGGTCCTGAAAATCCGGACTATATGCGCCGGCAGCATGGGCTCGGACTGTACAAAAAAGACTATGACATGATGTACAACTACGGCTACCATGAGGGCGGTTGGAACGATTTCCATCTCAGTACCTATCGCTGTTTCAATCTGGTCCAATACACAAAGGACGGCATTATTGACACCCTCGCTTGGGAAGGTATCCGGGAAGGCATCGACGACATCCGTTATGCCACTCTCATGATGGATCTGGCACATGAAGCCATCGGAACCGGTGAAACCGATAAAATCTATGCCGGGAAAAAAGCCCTGCAATTCATGGCTTTACTGAATGAAGATTCTGCCGACCAGATTGCTGCCCGTATGGAAATGATTCGCCATATCATGGGCCTTAGAACGATTCTCGGGAAAGGAAACTGAAAAATGAAAACAAAATTTACCATACTTGCAACGTTGGCGGCGTGTCTCATCCTTTCTGTAGTCAATGCCGCTCTGCAGCAAACGGTCTCTGCTGATTCCGCCGCAAAGAAGGCTGCCAAGATTAAATTTGAAGTAAAAGACCTTCCGAGCAAAGTAGTAGATATAGGAGGCGGACATACAGGCTACTATCTGACTCTTGGAAATAGCTATAAAGCAAAAACAGAGCCCTCTAATACAAG
>CALCCZ010000124.1 GCA_937900075.1 uncultured Lentisphaeria bacterium | reverse complement strand
ACCCTTCACAGGGGAAACCCGCCTCGGCGGGTGCATCCCTGTGCATAACGTTTGCATCAGGTCAAACAACATGCATGCAATACTGGAGATATTCTTGTCCATTATCCCTGAGAAATTTATAGAAAAATGTGGAAAAAATACAAAAAATGGGAAAATCTGTAAAAAGTAACTTGAAAAATGCGCATTGAGGTTTTATGTTCTTTACGTATAGTTTTAAAAACACAACTAAGAGAAAGTGCAACAGGTGCTATCGTGGCAGACAACAGTGACTATGTTTTAGAGCTTCTGACCGAGTACGGAATGGTATCGCAGGAGCAAATCGATGAAGGTTGGCAGAAAGTTGCCGATTCCGATGGAAGAATGGACATCATTGATGCCCTGAAGGAACTGCAATATGTTTCCGAAGATGACGTGAATGCCATGCTTGCCCAGCAATACGGACTGGAAATTCTGGACCTTACCGGATACCAGATTCCCGAAGAAGTGCTGGCAATGATGGATGGTGAAACAGTAAGAAAGTATCATATCATTCCGGTCATGATACATGACGACATGCTAACAATCGCCATGAGTGATCCTACCGCGATGGACATTCTGGACAGTTTGCGCTACCAGCTTGACAAAGATGTGGATGCTGTTATTTCTCCAAAGGACCAGATCCAGAAGCTGATCGACCAGCACTATGGAACAGTGGCGGATACCGTGAACAACCTGATTGGCGATATGGCTACAGGCGATATTCAGCAGGTGGAAGATGCTGACAGCAGCAAAGAAGCAGCCGGTGACGATGCGCCTATTATCCGTCTGGTGTATTTGATTATCACGGATGCTTACAAAATGAAAGCTTCCGATATTCACTTGGAACCGCTGGAAAAGCGGTTCCGCGTCCGTTACCGTATCGATGGTGTTCTGCGCGAAATGGACAGCCCCCCGAAATATCTGCAGTCGAACATCATTTCCCGTTTGAAAATTATGTCCCGAATGGATATTTCTGAAAAACGTATTCCTCAGGACGGACGTATTCAGGTGCGTGTCCAGAACGTTGACCTGGACTTGCGTGTATCCGATTTGCCGACAACGCACGGCGAAAGTATCGTCATGCGTATCCTGGACAAAAGCAGTATCCAGCTGGATATTCCGCAGCTTGGTTTCTATACGGATGACCAGGAAAAAGTGGATAAAATCATCGGATTCCCGGATGGCATCTTCCTGGTAACAGGGCCTACCGGGTCCGGTAAAACGACCAGTCTGTACGCGTTTCTGAACGCCATCAATACGCCGAACCGCAAGATTATTACGGTGGAAGACCCTGTAGAATACCAGCTCGCCGGAATCAATCAGGTGCAAGTCAATCCGCTGGTTCAGATGACCTTCGCCAATGCCCTGCGCGCCATGTTGCGTCAGGCCCCGAACATCATCATGGTAGGTGAAATTCGAGACTTGGAAACGGCTGAAATCGCCATCAACGCCTCGCTGACCGGTCACTTGGTGTTCAGTACCCTGCACACCAACGATGCGCCAAGTGCAGTTACCCGTCTGATCGATATGGGCGTGAAACCCTTCCTGGTCGCATCCTCTGTCCGCGCCATCATGGCACAGCGTCTTGTACGGCGCGTCTGCAAAAACTGTGCACAGCCCTACACACCGACAGCGGACGAGATCCGTCTGCTGGATCTGGATGAAGACTACATCAAGAACGCCACATTCAAAAAAGGACGCGGTTGCGCCACCTGCGGCAATACCGGTTATAAAGGGCGTATGGGTATCTATGAAATATTCGTGCTGGGTGAAGAAATCCAGTCGCTTATCTACGATAAAGCCGCTTCCACAGTCATTCGTGACGCTGCCCGTAAAGCCGGTATGCGTACCTTGCGTGAAGACGGCTTGCGGAAGGCGGCAGCGGGTACAACCACGCTGGAAGAAGTACTTGCGTCAACAATCGGCGATTCAAACTGATAACATGGGGATGATAAAAAATGCTTGATCCGGACAGCCAAACACTAAAAGATATAATTCTTGCAAGCAGCTCGGTTACGATTACGAAAGAACAGTTGCAGGAAGTCGAAGAAGAATACGAAAGAACAGGTAAACCGCTGAAGGAACTTCTTGTCAACTACGAACTGATGACAGAGGCCGAACAGCTTCAGTTGGTTGCCGATTACATCGACGCTGAAGTCATCGAAATGACCCAGATGGAAATACCGAAGGACGTCATCGAACTGATGTCCGCCGATGATGCCAGAAAACTGGGTGTCGTTCCAATTGAACTGGATGGAAATGACCTTACAGTCGTCATACGCAATCCGCTTCAAAGTTATCAGGTTTCTGATGATTTGCGCTTCATGCTCAATAAAGACATCCGGATTGTTGTTGCACCGGAACAGCAGGTGGACCGCGCCATTGAAAAGTATTATCCTGTGGATATGGGGTCCATGCATGATATGCTTGCCGAAATGGAAATGCAGGAAGGCGATATGTCCGGACTGAACGATTCGGATATGGAAAATGCCGCAAACGAGGCGCCTATCATCAAATTTGTGGATGCTGTTTTGTATCAGGCAGTGAAAGACAAGGCATCCGATATCCACTTTGAACCGTTTGAAAAAGAGTTCAAAATCCGGTATCGTATCGACGGTGCTCTGTATGAAATGGCACCTCCGCCGAAGAACCTCGCAGTTCCTGTAATTTCCCGTGTAAAAATCATGTCCAGTCTGAATATTTCCGAACGCCGTAAACCTCAGGACGGACGTATTCAGCTGAAAGTCGCCGGAAATCCCATTGACTTGCGTGTTTCCACACTGCCGACTCAATTCGGCGAGTCCGTGGTGCTTCGTGTTCTTGACCGATCTGTGGTGAATCTGGACCTGGATATGTTGGGTATCAACGAGACGGTTCTGCATAAAATCCGTGATGTTGTTGCCATGCCGAACGGTATTTTCATCATTACGGGACCTACCGGTTCCGGCAAAACCACGACTTTGTATTCCGCGTTGAAAGAAATCAATAAAATCGAAGATAAGATTCTGACGGCGGAAGACCCTGTAGAATATGACTTGGAAGGTATTGTTCAAGTACCGATTAACGATGCAGTCGGTATGACTTTCGCTGCTGCTCTGCGTTCCTTCCTGCGACAAGACCCCGACATCATCATGCTTGGTGAAACTCGAGACCTGGAATCTGCGGAAATGGCTGTGCAGGCATCCCTGACCGGACACTTGGTGTTCACTACGCTTCACACGAACGATGCTGCCGGTGCTATCACCCGTCTGGTCGATATGGGTGTGGAACCGTTCCTTATCACATCTTCCTTGATTGGCGTACTGGCACAGCGTCTGATCCGCCGTGTCTGTACCGGCTGCAAAACAGCATTTACTCCGACAGATGAAGATCTTGAAGCCCTGAATTTGAAACGGTCCGATATCGGCAACAATCAGTTCTACTACGGGAAAGGCTGCAGTCTGTGCCAGAACACAGGTTACAAAGGCCGGAAAGCGATTGTGGAACTGCTGATTATGAATCCGAAGATCAACGATCTGGTATTGCAGAGTGCACCTACGATCGTTATTCGCGACAAAGCCCGTGAATTGGGTATGGAAACCATGCGTGAAGACGGTATCCGTGCCATTCTGAACGGTGAAACAACAATGGAAGAAATTCTGAAATATACCTAATTATAGAAAGGCGGTATTCTTATGGTTGAAATGGACGAACTTCTGCAGCTCTGTGTGGATGAAGGCGTAAGCGATTTGCATATTGAGGTGGGCGCAGCTCCTGTCGTCCGTCTCCACGGTGCTATGACTCAGTTGGAACTGCCACCGCTCCAGCCGGAAGATACGGAGCGTCTGATCCGCAGTATCGCCAATGAAGCGCAATTGGAACAAATGGAGCAGAAAGGCGGCGCCGACTTCGGTATTGCGTTCAGCGATCAGGCTCGTTTCCGTGTCAGTATTTTTCATCAGAAAGGACATTGGGGGGCAGTTCTCAGACAGATCCCCAGTACACTGCTTACATTGGAACAACTCGGATTGCCCTTCAGTGTGAAGGACCTGCTTTACAAGCCGCGTGGTTTGATCCTGGTCACCGGCCCGACCGGATCCGGTAAATCCACAACGCTCGCCTCTCTGCTGGATATCATCAACCGCGAGCGGGCATGTCACATCATCACGGTGGAAGACCCGATAGAATTTTATCATCAGCAAATATATGGAGCTTACACGATGAAAAAGATAATTTCCGTACTTCGGAAGAAAAAATATCGCCATAATCAATCCGAGCAACAGCGGAAAACTGATCATCCCGGGGATGACCGATCTGCACATCCACGCGCCGCAGTATGCCTTCCGCGGGACCAACATGGACGTTCAGCTGCTGGAATGGCTCCGG
>CALCCZ010000123.1 GCA_937900075.1 uncultured Lentisphaeria bacterium | reverse complement strand
GCAATGGTGAATGAAGCGGGAGTGGGCACGGCCTCGATGATGCACGGAGCGTCGCGGAGCGGAAGTCCGGCACGCGAGGGACTGGTGGCTATGATAGGCCCGTCCATTGACTCCGGTCTGGTCTGCACCCTCACGGCGATTGCAATCCTCATAGGGCGCGCCGTGGACCCGGGCATCATGCCTTCCGGAGAAGGGCTCGGCTCGGTACAGGGACTCGCAATCGCGATGAAGGCCTTCAATGCGGCAATCCCTTCCATAGGATGCTACCTCCTCTTCATCGTGGTGCTGTTCTTCGCATTCTCCACCATCGTCGGCTGGAACTTCTTCGGCAGAATCAATGTTGAGTACCTCTTCGGCAAGAAGGCAGTTCTGCCGTACTCGATCATTGCGATACTGTTCATCTTCCTCGGCTCCGTGCTTTCTAACGATCTCGTCTGGGAGCTGACCGATATGTTCAACCAGCTCATGGTCCTGCCCAACGTTATCGCTCTGGTAGCGTTGACCGGCATTGTTGTGGCGTTGCGGCTGAACGTAGGATAATACCCTCTTGCATAATGCCGCAGGAAAAAACCGGCTCCGTTGAACGCAGAAAGGATATCTCTTCTGTTTTCCAGAATATTTTCCATAACTCTGTACTCCTTCTGATATTGTGGATGAAATATATTACGTTTTTTCTGAAATGCAAATCACAAAATGATATATTTTTACTCTTTTTTGCTATGGTAAATATGTTTTTTTGCGGTATATTAGCACCGTAAACAGACGGCAGTCTGAATAGTCAGGAAAGGTTTACAATCATGACGTTTTTGCCTTTTGATGAGATACGTTCCAAGCTGGAAAAGCAATACGAATGTGCGGATTTTTCCCATGATGCCGATGCCTGGACCGAACAGAAAATCCGGGACACATGGCAGGCTCATAAACAGGAAAATCCGGATGAAGACCGGATTACATCCCGGACTTTTCTGCACGCACTGATTCTGAAACATGCACCTGTCGCATACGAACCTTTCAACATGTTTCCCGGCAAGACGGCTCCCTTCGGCAGTAATATCCTCTGCGAAGACCTGCAGGATGGATATGAACTGGCGAAACGGAACATTCCCGGTGTGAAGACTTATGAAAATGATTGGGAACACGGCGTAGGCTGGATGGTGGACCGGAGTCATGTCGCTCCGGACTGGGCAGTTCTGCTGAAACTGGGGTTGCCGGGACTTATCGAGCGGGCAAAAAGCAGTGGCGATAATCCGTTTTGCCAGGCAACGTTTTCCCTGTATGAGGCTTTGAGAGAATTTTGCCGTCGTACGGCAAAACAGAACCATAATCCGGTCTATGATGAAATTGCCGATCACGCTCCAACAACCTTATATGAAGCCTTCGCCCTGGCATACATTCTTCATGATGCCATTGAACTGGGAAACGAAGAAGTCCGGACCATGGGCCGTTTCGATGAACTTTATATTGATTTTTACCGTTCTGACCTGGCGGCAGGCCGTCTTACACGGGAATCCGCAAAAGAACTGATCAAGTATTTCTGGATTGCTTTTTATGCAAAATATCAGGGGAAACGGTTCGGTAAGAATTTCTGTTTCGGTCCGGATATCAATGAACTTTCCTACCTCGGAATGGAAGTCTATTACGAAATGAATACGGTTGACCCGAAACTCTCCGTACTCGTCAGAAACAACATGCCGCAGGATTTTATGGAACTCTATGCAAAGTGCATACGGGACGGGCGAACGGCCATTGTATCTTTGAACTGCGATGTGGTTGTCGAAGGCATGATCCGGCATGGCAGAACACCGGAAGATGCTGCTAAATTCATTCCGATCGGCTGCTATGAACCGGCTGTGGCGGGTGAGGAGATTTCCTGCTCCGGTTCCGCTCACCTGAGACTTCCCGTTCCCATTCTTTCCGTTTTGAAAAGCGGTGTGGATTATCCCGATTTTGAATCCTTCAAAAAAGCATATTTTGAGGCAATACGAAAAGCCGTTGTCATCATGCAGGAAGGACAGGTTCTCTGTGATCTTGCCTGGAAATACGTGAATCCCGTTCCGCTCCTATCCGGAACTTTCGCTTCCTGTATGCAGAAAAACAGGGATATGACCGATTCCGGTGCCAAGTATAACACGACTGGCTGCGTAATATGCTATATCGCAGATGCTGCGGATTCCCTGGAAGCCGTGCGCTATATGGTTTATGAGCATAAAGTGTGTACACTTCCGGAACTCCGCGAGGCTCTCGCCGCAAACTGGGAAGGAAAATTCGAACCGCTCCGCCGTATTGCTCTGAAGAAACCGGCAAAGTGGGGAAATAACGATCCCCGTGTGGACGCTCTGGCGGTTGAAATCGCCGCTTTCTGTTCCAAGCTTATCAGCGAAACCCCCAATGGAAGAGGCGGCAGGTTCTATCCTTCCCTCTATGGACAAATGGTCGTGGAGTGCGGAAAAATCATCGGGGCTCTGCCGTCGGGCAGGAAAGCCGGAGAACCTATGTCAAAAAACATGGATTCCGTCATAGGAATGGACCGGAACGGAATTACCGGTCTGATGAACTCCGTCCTGAAAGTTGACATGCGCCAGTTTCCATGCGGAACGTGTCTGGATATCATGCTGCATCCCAGCTCCGTTTCCGGAAAAGACGGTGTGCAGATCCTGGTTTCCCTGATCCGGTCTTTCATCGCTCACGGCGGCAGCGGAATCCAATTCAACATTTTTGATGCAAAAATCCTCCGGGATGCTCAGGTTCATCCGGAAAAATACGAAAATCTTCAAGTTCGTGTCTGCGGTTGGAACGTCCGGTTCACTGACCTCACACCGGAAGCGCAGGAAACCTTCATCCGGCAAGCGAAAACTCTGCCCGGATGAACACAAAGAAAGGATTCCAATATGATTTCAGCCCCGTATATTGACATCAAACGGTTCGCGGTCCATGACGGACCGGGCATCCGTACCACGCTTTTCTTCAAAGGCTGTTCCCTCCATTGCATCTGGTGCCATAATCCGGAAAGTATCCGGTCACAGCCGGAACTTGCAATCCATTATCCGAAATGCACACTCTGCGGAGAATGTCAAACCGTATGCAAATGCCATAAAATCATAGACGGAAAACATGAATTTGACCGTAAAAGCTGTATAGCCTGCGGAAAATGCACCGAAGCATGTTTCTCTAATGTACTGGAACTTTTCGGAAAAACTATCACCGTGGATGAGGCTGCGGAAAAACTGCTGGAAGACCGGATTTTCTATGAAAACGACGGCGGTATCACCGTTTCCGGCGGAGAACCTTTGCTGCACAGTGATTTCTGCGCAGAACTGTTCCGGAAGATGCACGAACAGGGTATCCATTGCGCTGTAGATACCTGCGGAAATGTGCCATGGACATCCTTTGAGACAGTTCTTCCATTTGCGGATATGTTCCTGTATGACTTCAAATGTGCCGACCCGGAAAAACACAAGCAGCTGACCGGATGCCGAAATGATTTGATTCTGGAAAATCTGAAAAAACTGAACGATACCCGGAAAAATATCGAAATACGCATGATTATGGTACCCGAACTCAATATGTCAGACACGGATCTTCATGCAGCCGGAAAATTCATGGCACCGCTGAAAAGTATTTCTGCGGTCCGACTCCTGGCATATCACTCGCTGGCACGCTCGAAATTTGCAGCCGTAGGACACCCGGACACCATGCCGGACGTCCCCTCGCCGGATGCTCAAACGCTGGAGAAAGCCGCTGACATTCTGCGCGGATATGGTTTGAATGTAATCAATTCATTGAATTCTTAATCTCAAAATAAGGATATTCATCATGATTTTCGGAACGCTTGAACAGGATATGGATTATCTTTGGAAAAAATTTCAGACCCCTGTGTTTGATCCTGCCACAGGTCATGACCTCAAAACTTTGGAACAGGAAGTTATTCCCTTTGCCGATAGGGAACTCCCCTTCCCCGTCAAAAAAGCAAAAGCTTTTGAATATCTGGTAAAAAATCTTCAAATCGAGGTCGATCCGCATGACTTTTTCCCGGCATTCGGATGCTGGAACCGCGCACCCCGCGTGTTAAATGCCATGCTCCGGACGCAGGCGGACCGTGTGACTGAACGGTTAAAAAACAGAAATCTCTGGAGTCTTCTCAACAAAACCGGCTTCTCCAATATATGGATCGATTTCGACCACTCCGTGCCGGAATGGGATCAGATTTTCCGTTTGGGATTCCCCGGCTTACTGAAAAATGCGGAAGATTGGAAAAACAAACACCGCGCCGCCGGAACCCTCACAACAGATGTCGAGGCCTTCTTCGATGGTATCATCATCACATATCGCGCTATTCTGAAAATGCTGGAACGGTTCATCGAACGCGCAAAAACACACCATGACGAACGCTGCGATTTCACTGCCGCTTCCCTGCAGAGACTCCATGACGGAAAACCGCAGAATTTCTTCGATGCCCTTCAGATGATTTTCACTTATTTCATGTTCAGTGAACACATGGACCACATGCAGGTCCGCTCCCTCGGAAATCTGGATGCCATTCTTACACCGTTCTATGACCGCGACCTGGCTGACGGAACGTTCACAGATGCTCAAATGCGCGAAATGTTCGACCACTTTTTCATGCAGTGGGGCTCTATTGACAACTACTGGGGACAGCCGGTTTATCTGGGCGGCACAAAAGCAGACGGGTCCACACAAATCAATCATGTAACACACTTGATTCTGGAAGAAGCCGGCAAACTGCACTTGCCTACTCCCAAAATCCAGATTAAAATCGCACAAAATACACCGGATGACTTCCTGGATAAGGTCCTGAAAATGATACGCGACAATCACCAGAGTATCGTTCTCGTGGGCGAAGAATCCATAAAATATATCCTGACTTCACACGGCTACTCGGAAGAAGAAGCCCGCACATGCTACATTTCCGGCTGTTATGAGTTCGGTATTCACGGAAAACGCCATTCCACCGGAACCGGGGTCGGACATATCAACATGCTCAAGCCGTTTGAACTCATTTTCAATCAGGGAGTTGACCGTGCGACCGGAGAAAAGCTCGGTATTGACGTGCCGCCGCTTTCGGAATTGAAATCGTTCGATGACTTCTACCGGGTATATGCAGATGAAATTTTCTGGGCGATAGACGCCAATATAAAAATCGTGAACGAGTTTGAACAATACCTGAACCAAATCAACTCCGCCAATGTATTTTCCGCCACAATTCCAAACAGTCTGCGTGTCGGACGGGATGCGTTCCATAACGGCAGCGACCTCAATTCATCCACCTTGCTCTGCACGGGAATCGGTTCCGCCGTGGATTGCCTTTCCATCGTGGAAGAACTGGTTTACAAAAAGCATGAAATCACTCTGGATGAAATTGCCGCCGCCCTCGCCGCAAATTGGAAAGGATACGAAAAACTTCAGCGTAAATTGAGAAATTTCCCCCATCGTTACGGTAACGGAATCCCACACGTGGATCGGCTCGCGGCAATGCTTTCACGCTCAATGGGCAATCATGTCAACGGACGCCCGAATTCACGCGGCGGTTCATGGCGGCTTTCCGCACACTGCGCAAGACAATTCATCTGTGAGGGCAGTCTCACTGCCGCCACTCCGGATGGACGTGCCGCCGGTGAGGAAATGTCTAAAAACGCTTCTCCCGCCATGGGAGCGGATATCAGCGGTGTTACAGCGGTTATCAGGTCTTTCCTGAGCATGGATGCGGCTTCTTTCCCCGGAGATTTTCCGCTGGATGTAATGATGCATCCCAGTTCCGTTCAGGGCGCTGACGGCCTTGCCGCCTGGCGGAAACTGATCCGGATCTTCTTTGCCGGACATGGTGCAGCCCTGAATCTGAACATTTTCGATGCACAGACGCTCAAGGATGCACAGGTAAATCCGGAAAAATACAAAGGCCTCCAGATCCGCGTATGCGGCTGGAACGTGCGTTTTACCGAACTTGCTAAATCGGAACAGGATATGTATATCCGCCGGGCGGAAGCCATTACCGAATAATACCGGAACAACCGGTACCCCGGCAACATGCACGATAGTGGTTAGTGAATAGTGGTTAGCGGTTAGTGGCATGGAAAATGCCGGATATTATTCGGGATTGCACAACGTTTTTTGGCGGGAAGTGAAATAAGACCTATAAGACCTATAGGTCCTATTTTCATTTGAGCCGGGAAACTCCGGAGTTTTCCACAACTATCCACTGACCACTAACCACGAACCACTGCCCCCATCCTCGTCCACGGATCGATTACGTTTTTTTGTGTTATTTTTCTATATTTACAGGAATCATGCTTGCATTGTTTCCAATCTGCGTATATTGTACCGGAGAATATAACTTTCCGACTTTACCAAGGTACATAAAAATGAAAATTGCAGTTTGCATTAAACAGGTACCCGGCACCACACAGGTTGAAATCGACCCTGTAACCGGTACCCTGAAACGGGATGGCGTAGCATCAAAAATGAATCCCTACGACCTCTATGCGCTGGAAACAGCTTTACGAATCAAGGCGTTGACCGGAGCAGAACTGACAGCCATCAGCATGGGGCCGCCACAGGCGACAGCCGTACTGAAGGAAGCTTTCATGATGGGTGCAGACAAAGCCTTTCTGATTTCCGACCGGAAATTCGGGGGCGCCGATGTTCTTGCGACTTCGCGGACAATTTTTCAGGGCTTGAAAGCGACAGGACCGTTCGATTTGATTATTTGCGGCAAGCAAACAACGGACGGTGATACCGCGCAGGTAGGTTCCGAACTGGCTGAGTTCTTCGGTATTCCCCATGTTACGGGAGTCTGCGCTATCGGGGCGGTAACGGAAAACGATTTGACCGTTGAGCAGGAGTTCCCCTCCTGTATCATGACAGCGAAGCTGCAATATCCGTGTCTGATTACCGTGGACAAGGGGATATTTGAGCCGCGACTGCCCTCCTACAAGCTGAAAAAAGCCACAAAGGACCGTGAAATCGGCATTTTGACCTTAGATTCGATGGAGGACAAGGACCCTCAGCACTACGGATTGAACGGGTCACCGACAAAAGTGAAGCGGATATTTCCACCGGAACGCTCCGTTTCCCGCGAAAGCTGGGAAGGGCCCGAATCCGAAACAGCGGAAAAGCTGTTTGATTATCTCGACAGAAACAAATTTCTTCAGATACCGGGGTGAACGATGCCAAAGATTATAATACATCAGGAAAAAGCGACAGACAGAGATGCACTGGTAAAACTGTGTCCGTTTGGTGCGATAGAAATCGGCACGAACGGGAATATCGAAATCACGGAAGGATGCAGAATGTGCAGAAACTGTGTCCGGAAGGGTGGCGGTGTTTTTGAGTTCATAGAAGATGCCGTCAAACATACTGTTGACAAGTCGCAATGGTGCGGGATTGCGGTAACGGCGGAAATAGACAACGGAGTCATTCATCCCGTGACATTTGAATTATTGGGCAAAGCAGGCGAGCTGGCAAAAAAAATCTCCCAGCCGGTTTGCTGTGTCATGATTGGCAGCGGAATCGGGAATCTTGCGGAATCCGTACTGGAATACGGAGCGGATGAGGTTTATGTCTATGATGATCCGGAGTTCCGTTATTTCCGCGTGGAACCCTATACCGCAGCATTGGAAGATTTCATAAACAACCGGAAACCCTGCGCTGTACTGGTCGGCGGTACGGTCACCGGACGCTGTCTGGCACCACGGACTGCGGCACGTTTTCAGACTGGACTGACAGCCGACTGCACGGTTCTGGATATTCAGGAGAACTCGGATCTGGACCAGATACGTCCGGCATACGGCGGAAACATCATGGCACATATCAATACTCCGGACCATCGGCCGCAGTTTGCGACGGTGCGGTACAAGATTTTCCCCATACCGCCCAAGACGGAAAAGACAGGCAGGATATTCCGGTGCTCTCTGCCCCCGGAGAAATTGAAATCCGGCATAGAGATATTGAAAGTACGGGATAAAACCGCAGAAACCGGCATCGAAGATGCGGAAGTGATTGTGGCTGCCGGACGCGGCATACGGAAACCGGAAGATCTTGCCATGCTGAACGAACTGGCAGACCTGCTGAACGGACGCCTTGCCTCGTCCCGCGCACTGGTGGAAACCGGTTGGACCGATGCACGTATCCAGATCGGCTTGAGCGGACGCACGGTCAAGCCGAAACTGCTGATAGCCTGCGGTATTTCCGGAGCGATACAGTTCACAGCGGGTATGGACGGAGCGGAAAAAATCATTGCCATCAATACGGACCCGGAAGCACCGATTTTCAAGGTTGCTCATGTGGGAATTATCGGAGACCTGTATAAAGTAGTCCCGGAATTGATTGAAAAGATCAAACGAGCAAAAGCGGAAAAGGAGGCTTGAACATGCCTGCACCCTATCATAAAATTACCCCGGAAGATTTGGAAAATCTGAAAAAAATCTGCCCGGACCGCGTTTTGAGCGCAAATGAAATCCGCGAAGATGACTGCCACGATGAATTGTCCGGAACACGCGGCGACCCGGATGCGCTGGTAAAAGTTCTGAATGCCGATGAAGTATCGGCAATTCTGCGTTATGCGACCGCCAACAATATAGCGGTAACCCCCCGTGGAGCCGGTACCGGTCTTGTGGGCGGATCCGTGGCCCGGCTCGACGTAGCAGGGACCTACG
>CALCCZ010000122.1 GCA_937900075.1 uncultured Lentisphaeria bacterium | reverse complement strand
CCCTGGCTATTATCGCGCCGCCCCGTTGGGGCTATGGGTGGAACATGCCGTGGTGTATTCGTGATTGTGCAGGGCGGTATGGGCGTGGTATGGGAAATGCCATGGCGTATTCGTGATTATGCGAGGCTGGCTGGGGAAAAAAAATAAGACCTATAGGACCTATTCTTATTAGTGAATAGTGGATAGCGGTTAGCGGGCTATGCGGTTTTACGGATGAATGATTGCCTGGACGACGTTATTGTTGAAAATCACGCGTTTGTACTCTAAATATCCGACAGGATAGAGCCAGGTGGAGAAAGCAAGATCGGGGGTACGGAACGCGCACGGCGGACCGTAAGCGAGCAAAACAGCTTGTTTTGTCATGCCTTTTTCGATGATACCGCGTTTAGCCTTTTCGAAGGAGACGGGATCAAGACCGTTTCCGAGTTGTTCTGCGGTGCGGGTGGTAAGGAGTTCGCGGAGATATTCTTCGGGTGACTGGAGTCTGTATTCCTTTTCGATTTTGAGTCGGAACTGTTTTTTATCAGCGGGCGTGACGAAGAGGATTTCGCTTTCGGTTGCTTTCATAATTTCGATGGCGGTTCCGAAGGGGATGATTTTTCCTTTCTGGACGTTGACAGTATCCATATCCATGGGGTCTTCATACCAGAGATTGTAAGCAGTGCGGATAGTCGCTTGTTCTTCGACTTGAAGGATTTCAGCAATAATCAAATCACTGGAACATGCGGTAAGGCATGAGAGAGCGGCGATGCTGAAAGCGATGGCGAGGGAATGTTTTTTCATTGTGAAAATCTCCATGGGAATATGTTATTTTTGATTGGATTCGGGGGTACGGGAAGATTGAAAGACACTGACGGCTTTCAGGACATCGCAGGCGCGTTTCAGCTGGATGTCCTCTATGGTATTCGGAGCAAGGGGTTTGACGATGCCGGGATACTGGTTCATCTGTGCAGCGATCCGGAAGCGTGCTGCATTGGTTATCGGCACGACAATATCCGGTTCAATGCCGTTTTCATGAATAATTCTCCGGCTGGGAGTAAAATACCGGGCATTGGTGATTCTGAGAGCTTCTTTCGAACCGAAGGGGATAATGACCTGAACAACACCTTTTCCGAAGGTATGTTCCCCGATGACAACGGCACGTTTATGGTCCTGAAGACAGGCGGTCATGATTTCAGAAGCGCTGGCGGAGTTCCCGTTCACGAGCAGAACAACGGGCATATCGGGAAAATTCGTACATTTTTCCGAGACAAAAACCTTGTTGTCTTTTTTGTTTCGGCCTTCTATAGAGACGATTTTTTTGCCGGGTGCAAGGAAGCGGCTGCAGATTTGCGCAGATGACGCGACTAACCCGCCGGGATTGTTCCGCAAATCCACGATCAGCATTTTCATACCGTCCTTTTTCAGTTGTGCGAGAGCAGAATCCATTTCTTTGCAAGTATTTGCGCTGAATTGCGTGATACGCATATAAGCCAGTCCGCTGTCTTTGTCAATGATTTTGGCTCCGGTAACGGAATGAATGGTCAGAATGGCACGGGTGAGTTCGACATCGCGGGTGGAATCATCGGACCCGCGGTAAACTTTGACTTTTACCTTCTCACCGGGTTTTCCGCGCAGCATTTTCACACATTCTTTCATGGACTTGCCGTCCAAAGGTTCCCCGTCGATTTCCATAATCAGGTCTCCGGGTTTGAGTCCCGCTTTATCCGAAGGCCCGCCGGGATAGATTTCCATAATTTCCAAAATCCGGTTTTTCAGAACGACAACGACACCGATTCCCGCCATTTCCCCGTTGGTTTCCACCTGCGTTTCGCGGAAAATCTCCTCCGACTCATACGCACTGTACGGGTCCATTTCCTTCAACATGCCACGCAATGCCGCCTTCAACAGATATTCCCAGCCGGTCTTTTCCTCATCGATATAGGTCTGACGCACAATCGACAGCACCACTAAAAATTCCCGCAGCGCCTGAAATCCATGAACATCGTTTTTCAGAATATCCCGGGCTGAGGACGGAGAAACTGCCGCCGCAGATTTTTCCACAGGCTTCGCACCTGCGCTTTCTGCTTTTTCGTCAGCGCAGAGGAACCCGGTGAACAGCAGAAGAGAAGCACCGCAAAATATTTTCCAGAACATGGTAACACGACTCCCGAAGTTGTGCGGATGACACCCGCAGATCCGTCATATCATAAGATTGCCGTATTATACTATACTGTAGTCGCGTTGAAATATCAAGATGATAATAGAAAGTTTTCCGGAAATCAAGGTTAGTTTAGGGGATAGTGGAGTGGAGATGTGAAGATGGGAAGGTGGGAAGATGGGAAGAAACGTATTCGGGTTTGCACGAACGGGATACACGGGGAAAAATACCGGGCGGTATTCGTGATTGTGCGAAACGGTGTGAAAAAATAGGACCTATAGGACCTATAGGACTTATAGGAACAGTGGATAGGGGATGTGAAGATGTGAAGGTGTGAAGAAACGGATAGTGGATAGTGGTTAGGGGGTAGTGGCTCAAAAAACGCCAAAATTTGTGCAATACCGCTTTTCATTGCTCAAAAAAACGCCAAAATTTGTGCAATACCGCTTTTCATTGCTCAAAAAACGCCAAAATTTGTGCAATGTAATTTGATATTGCTTAAAAAACGGGCTATATTGGGCATTGACTCTAAATACAACAACATTTTTTCTTGAAAGATGCTGAAAATGGAACTGAAAACATTGGCTTTTCTCCCCCCATCGGTGGACCTTGAGACAAAAAAGGTTTTGAAACGAGTAAACGAGGCTAATCGGGAATTGGCATTGCTGAACGGATTTTCCAGAACAATTCCTAATCCGTATGTTTTAATTCGGGCATTGAGTTTACAAGAAGCTAAAGACAGTTCAGAAATAGAAAGCATTATTACAACGACAGATGAACTGTATCAGGCAGAACTTTTTAAAAGGGCGACGATTTCCCCCCAGGCAAAGGAAGTCCGCAATTATTCGGAAGCACTTTTACAGGGGTACGAGCTGGTTAAAAAAGGCGAACTGCTCACGATAAATAATATTTGTGCTATTCAGCGTGTATTGGAAAAAAATGATGCAGGAATCCGCAGACAATCCGGAACGACCTTAAAAAATGCGGCGACGGGAGAGATTGTTTATACTCCACCACAAGATTATGACACGATTATTTCCCTATTGGGCAATTTGGAACAAATCATCAACGAGGATGATTTCTGGCCAGACATTGATCCGCTGATAAAGATGGCTGTCATTCACTACCAATTTGAAAGTATTCACCCATTTTTTGACGGGAACGGCAGAACGGGGAGGATTATTAATGTTTTGTACTTGGTTCTGAAAAAATTACTGGATGCGCCGATCCTTTATCTGAGCCGCTATATTATCAGCCACAAGGGAACTTATTACAGATGTTTGCAGGAAGTCCGTACACAGAACAAGTGGGAAAACTTTGTCCTTTTTATGCTGGATGCGGTTGTGGAAACTTCTCAAATGACGGCTGAAACGATAAAAAAGATAGATGAATCTATGCTGAAAACGAAAAGAATGCTTCGGGAAAAATTCAAGTTTTACAGCAGAGATCTTGTTGATGCGCTTTATTTGTTTCCATATACCCGGATTCAACACCTGCAACGAATTCTGCATATAAGCCGTAATACCGCGACATCCTATTTGAATAAAATGGCGGAATATGGGATATTGGCAAAAATGCCCCGGGGAAAGAATGTGTATTTCGTCAACAAGGAGTTGTTTTTGATTTTATCCACAATTCCCAACAAAGGTGACAACGAAACGATGAAGATCGTAACTGATAACGGGACCCGGTAAGGCTGATTGAAACTCCAAGTTCAGAGAAAAGAAAAACGACTGTAAAAGCCTTTTTTCTATCTTGACCGCGTGACACTACACGCGATTTGAGAAAAGTTGTAAGTCGTTGAAAATCAACACTTGTTTTGAAAAAGGCAACGAAACCCCACAAAAAATTTCATTCAGGCGGCAGGCGGTTGAATAAAATCAGGGGGAATTTCTATTTTTAACTTTACAAAATTACGGAAGTG
>CALCCZ010000121.1 GCA_937900075.1 uncultured Lentisphaeria bacterium | reverse complement strand
CTTCTGTATTTCGTGACAAAGAATCATAGCTTTTCTGATGGGAACAAGAGAATTGCGGCAACGATGTTCTTATATTTCCTTGATAAGAATGGAAATGAAATCCCCGCCGATATGGAACAAATGAAAAATCTTTCGGAAATTTCTTGCGAAGATGCAGATCCGCGCCTGAAAAAAGTAAATTTTTCTGTCGCATGCGATGTCACATCGCCCCTGCTCGGACCTGATGGCGCAGCAACCGTGTTCGGACCACAAAAAGGGGCAACTCCGGAAATGGTCGGTATCTTGGAAAATTCTCTTTCCTCCCTTGCCAAAGTCTGGCTTCAACAAGGAATGCTGAATTCTGTAGAACAACCCGGCGATGGCGCTGCCGGCGGTCTGGGAGCCGGTCTTCGGGCATTCTGTTCTGCAAAATCCGTTTCCGGAGCAAAACTGGTAATGAATTTACTTCACTTTGAGGAACATTTGAAAGATGCAGATCTGGTTATTACCGGTGAAGGTCAGACGGATGTACAGACGCAAGCTGGAAAACTTTGTGCTGAAATTGCCAAAAAAGCGCATGAACACGGAGTGCCGGTCATGCTTCTCTCCGGTGCATTGGCTAAAAATGACAAACTGGATTCCTTTAATGATTTGTTCGATTACGCTTTCAGCATTTCTTCCGGCCATACAAATTTAGAAAGCGCTTTACAATCCGGACCGGATGATTTGATGTTCTTTTGCCGGAATTTGGGAAAACTTTTGCGGAAAGGTTAAAAAAATGACGGATTGCCAACAAAATCGCGGAATTCTTTTTGTTGTCTCCGGACCAAGCGGTTCAGGAAAATCTTCTATCTATAAAAAGTCCTTTGAACTTTTGAAAAACATAGAGTTCTCTGTTTCTTGTACAACTCGTCCGCCACGCATCGGAGAAAGAAATGGAATAGACTACTACTTTGTATCCGAGGAAGATTTCAATAAACGATTGTCTCAGAATGAGTTCGCTGAACATGCTGAAGTGCATGGCAATCATTATGGAACCTTAAAAAGTGAAATTTTAACCCGCCTGGCAAATGGAAAGGATGTCCTTTTGGATATTGACGTTCAGGGAGCACGACAAATAAAAGAACTTTGCCGCCATGACCAACTTTTCCAAAAGGTTTGTGTTTTTATTTTCGTTATGCCCCCTTCTCTCGAAATCCTAGAAAAAAGATTGCGTGCCAGAGGTACGGAAACCGAAGAAGTTCTTGTCCGCAGACTGAATAATGCCCGCGAAGAAATCAAAATGAAAGATATGTATGATTACGTTTTGATTAATGATGACTTGGAAAAAACAGTATCCGATTTTATCCGTATTATAACAAATGCACGAAACGCTGCATGCCCACAATAAAAAGGACTCAAAATGGACAACGGAAAACTCAATATCATTCTCGGAGTAACAGGCGGTATTGCAGTCTACAAAGCTGCAGATTTGTGCAGTAAACTTGCTAAACATTACAATGTTTTTCCGGTAATGACCGCAAATGCTCTAAAACTCATTTCTGAAAGAATTTTTTTCACTCTGGCCGGAAATCCTGTATTGACAGATATTTTTCAGGTACCCGAATGGAAACCGGCTCATGTCAGCCTGGCCCAAACCGCGCAATTGCTTCTTGTCGCACCTTGTACAGCTAATTTTATCGGAAAATACACTCACGGAATCGCCGATGATGCCTTGACAACAACCGCTTTGGCTTTCAGCGGAAAAGTACTGCTCGCTCCAGCGATGAACTCTGCCATGTACCGCAGTCCCGTTGTCACGGAAAACATCGCAATCCTGAAAAAACGAGGAGTTAATTTCATTGGACCGGAATCGGGCCATTTGGCTTGCGGCGTGGAGGATATCGGCCGCATGAGCGAACCAGCCGATATTTTGAATGCCGTGAATGAGATATTGTCATGAATATGCTTTTGGTCGAACCGGAAAATATTGCCCCGGATAATACGTTTACAGCAACTCATGATCAATCGGAACATATTGCCTGTGTTTTGCGTGCAAAAATTGGGGATATCGTCAAAATCGGTGTGCTGGGAGGAAACATCGGTATGGCAAAAATCCGTGTCTTTTCTAAAAAAAATATGCTGTTGGAAATATTGAACCTTGACTCAAAACCGCCCGAAAAGAAAAAACAACAATATCTTATAGCACTGCCAAGACCGCAAAGTTTCAAAAAATGCCTGCATTTTTTGGCATCTTCCGGCATTCCTTCAGCCTCTTTTATTCAAACGGAACGCGTGGAAAAAAGTTACTGGACAAGTTCTGCCCTCTTCCCTCAAAACATTGAAAAGGAAATTAAACTCGGTTTGGAACAAGGGGTTGACACCATTCCCCCTGAACTTACCTTCTTTCATTCTTTTGCCGAGTGGAAAAATCATTTTCTTTCCCAGAATTTTGATGGCGTCAAACTGATTGCACACCCCGTAAATGCCATTTCATGCCCTTCCTCCATTGATAAGCAGGTCTTGTCTGTAATCGGTCCCGAAGGCGGTTTTTTACAAAAAGAAGTCAATGACTTTACGGAAATGGGATTTCAATGTGTCAATCTGGGACCGTTTATCCTGCGCGTTGAATTCGCACTCTCTTTTATGTGCGGCAAAATCACGCCTCTGTAAAAACACAGGGCATACGGATAATCCGAGCCTCCGGATGCTGATGTGTAAACCAGGTCACTTGTCTTCTTGCAAATTGACGTGTCGCTATAACAATCTGCTCCGTAAGCGCTTCGCGGGTTATTTTGCCTTCCAAATATTCACCGATAATACGATACCCCAACGCCTGCCACGCACTCGGAGTATTCAGTAATCCCTTTTTTATCATCATTTCCGCTTCTTCTATCCAACCATTCTCCAGCATCTCTTGTGTGCGCCGACGGATTCTTTCACACAACTCATTCCTTTCCCACAACAAAAGAAAACTATTGTAATTCCTGCGCAGTTTTTTATTTTTCGTCCCGGTCTGCAGTTCGGAAATCTGTTTCCCGGTAAGACGAAACACTTCACAGGCCCGAATCAATTTGCGTCTGTCTGCCGAAAAACGCCGCGCATCTTCCGGACAATGTCGTCTCATGTACTCAAGCAGAACTGGATAACCTTCATCATTGTCATACTCTTTATTCAGCTCATCCCGTAATCCCTGATCGACAGGAAGCTGATCCAATCCATACATCAAACCACGCAGATAAAGTCCGCTGCCACCAACAATTATCGGAATCTTTCCCCTGCTGAAAATTTCATCAATAACATGCTCAGCATCATTGCAAAAACGATACACGTCAGATTTTTCGCTTATATCCATGACGTCAAGAAAATGATGAACAACCTCCCCTTGTTCTTCCAGAGTGGGTTTGGCTACCCCGATATTTAACCCTTTGTAGAACTGCATGGAGTCAGCCGATATGATTTCTCCTCCACAAAAACGGGCTAATTGCAAACCAAGAGAGCTTTTCCCGGAGGCCGTAGGCCCCATGATAACGGGAATCCCATTCTCATGAAGCAGTTCAGACAGTCTTATGCTTGGAATCATTTTGCCGGCTGCTCTTGTCCTTATCTTCCGGACGGATAAAGTTTGACAAAACAAATATAAAACAACCAAGACAAATACAGGAATCTGCCACATTAAAACACGGCCAATGCGAACTTCCTATATAAAAATCGAGAAAATCAACAACTTGACCATTGCAGATACCTCCCTCCGTACTGCGGAAAATCCTATCGTAGGTGTTTCCAAGTATTCCGGAGAAAACCAACCCCAAAGAATAGTATCGTTCACTCCAGAAACAACACAATTCCTTGTAAAAAACCAGTATCAGCAATACAACAATCATGGAAATCGTCAACAGAAGTATGCCTCGATTTGACAAAATCCCCCAGGCTGCTCCGGGATTCGTTATGTAGGTAAGATTAAAAAAACCGGGAATCACGGGAATCGATTCCATAAATTTCATGTTTTGCATGACCAGATATTTGGTAAACTGATCTAAAACTGCCAAAACAACAGTCAAACAACAGCACTTCAGTAACAGTACCCGTTCTTCTTTTGATTTGTATTCTACTCTGGAAAACATAAAAACAAACTATCGGTTGGTAAAGAAAGGTTTCATTGCCTCACGCAAACAGAACTTTCAAGCAACAGGAATAACTCCCCTGCTCTCTTCCTTATCTGTGCCGCCTTCCGGGATCTTCCAGTCTTTCCTGTCTTTCTTTGCATTTCGTGCAAAAACGGGCGTAGGGCTTCGCTTCCAGACGATTTACAGGAATTTCACATCCACAATGCATACAAATCCCGTATTCATTGTCTTTAATCTTCTGAAGTGCTTCTTCTATCATGAGCAAAACATCCCCTTCTTCAGAAAGAAGACTAAGTCCAAAATCATGCTGATAATTATCACTGCCTAAATCCGCCATGTGAGTCGCCATACCGAGTTCTCCGGCAGCTGACATACCCCCGGATGACAGAACCTCATCACTGTGATACCGCAATTGTGTTTTAAAATGCTCCATGGACTCCATAAGCAGTGTAGTAAAATGTTCCCGCTCCGCTTTCGTTAATTTCCGTTTACGATGTGTCGTCCGACGACCTTTCGTATCCTGATCCCCCATATCCTGAATACTCTTTTCTAAAGCACGCGAAGTCTTGTTCTTTTTACTGGCTATTTTTCTGGGTTTCAACAGCTCTTCCTCGGCGGATGGAACCGGATGCTCATCCTGCGTAGGAGTAACCGAAGTTACTTTGGAGGAAGATTTTTTCTTAACCGGGGATAAAGAACGGCTGTTGTCCTTGTTTTTTGCAGTACTCATAATAGTTGTCTCCAAGCTGTTGGATGTTTCATATTAAGGCAAATAATATATCATAAAAAATTAAAAAATCAAGATGAAATCCGGATTATCCATAACTTTTGCTCTTTGTGTCACTCTTCATACGGCACAGTCGTGCTTCATACGGCGCAGCCACGCTTCATTTTTCCATCCCATCCGAGCAAGCACGAAAATGCCCGGCATTTTCCATTCCACACTATCCACTATTCTATTGGTGTTCATTCGTGTTCATTCGTGGTTCAAAAAAACAGCCCGCACTATCACGCATAATGCCCGGTATTTTCCATTCCGCTAACTATCCACTGACCAATTCCGTCTTTTTGATGCTTTTTATCAATAAATGTCAATATTCATGGTTGATTTATTCGTGGTATTGTTGTATATTGTGACTGGTATCCCCCCTACTGGGGATTGAAATCGTTTTGTCCGGACGATTTCAATGTACCATTATCCGGCGTTTTAGATAACCCGAAAAACTGAAACTCCGTAAGTCGGTTCGCGGAGTCAGTTTTTATGTTGTAGGATTTTTAAGCTATGTCAGAACAAAAAACTGCTTTACAAACTGCACTGGGCCTTCTCGAAAGAAAGGCTTACACGGTTCAGGAACTTACTAACAAACTTTTCAGGAAGACAGAATTTACAGAACAGGAAATTCTGGAAGCGGTTCAAAAGCTGGAAGAAATGGGCTTTTTGTCGGACCGTAAATATACCGAAGATTTTGTTCGAATTCTGCGCGGACGCGGCTATGGTGACAATCGCATCTTTGAAAAACTTACTTTCAAGGGCATTGACGCTGAATTAGCTCATGAAATTCTCAATTCTGCGGAAAGAGAAAGAGATCCTTTTGAGGATGCAATGACACTTTTAGAGCGAAGAGCCAGACGTCTTGACCGGATAGAAGATCCACAAAAACGGAATCACCGCATTCTCTGCATGCTCGCCGGTCGTGGCTTTTCCCCAGATGTAGCCTACCGTGTTCTCGCAGCTTGGGATAAACGCCCCCGTAATGATGAAGAATAAGTTCCTGTTTTCTATCTCTGTTCTTTGCTTTTTCCTCATCTTCATATCTTCAGGATGCGGAAAGAGTGAAACAGACTCCGTTTCGAATAGTATTGTCATAAGTTTGGGGTCAATGGCAAAAACAATTGACCCCGCTCTCGCAGATGATTTGCCGAGCGTAACGATTGCAGGGGCTTTTTACGATACACTTGTTCAGTACAAATACGGTACTGAGGACCAGTCCCTGATCGAACCCGCCATGCTTGTCGCTCTTCCCGTTGTATCAGAAGACGGCAAAACCTTTACTTGTACTCTCCGTGATGACTTGTATTTTCAATCACCCGAAAATTCTGAAAATACGCCTCCCCTAAAGGTAACTTCCAGAGATGTCGTTTTTTCCCTTTGCAGACTCGCGGATTCAAGGCTCCATTCTCCGGGCTATGACTTCTTTCGCGATTCCATCATCGGATTCAGCGACTTTTACGAACGTTCAAAAAAAGCTGCCGCCAATGATTTCTCAATATATGACCAACCACCGGCCGGGTTGGAAATTGTAAACGATAAACAGTTTATAATCCGTTGCAACGAAAACAATCCGCGTTTCCTTTATTTGCTCGCTATGACCTTTTGTTCCGTCGTATCCCGTTCCGCTTTGGAATACAGAAATACTTTGGAAATTATGAATGAACCTTGCGGGTCCGGACCTTTTCTGATGGCTGACTGGAAAAAAGATTATTCCATTTCTATGAAGCGCAATCACCTATACCGGGAAGAATATTATGACGGGAAACGCCTTCCCGTCGCTGACCGTATTACATGTTACCTGGGACGACAGAATGTCTCTTCGTTCCTTTTATTTTTACAGGGTAATCTCGATTATTATGCGCTGAACAACGATCAGGTTCAAACTCTAATCAACGAAAAGAACCAGCTTTCTCCGGCTCTTGCCAATCGTGGAATACGCCTCGTTCAAGTCCCGCAACTGGAAACCAACTATATCGGATTTTACATGAATGATCCGGTTATCGGTAGTAATCTTCGCTTGAGAAAAGCCGTCTCATACGCCTTTGATAAAAATCTGCGGGTTTCTCATTCCGGAGGACGCTTGCAACCCGCATTTGGCCCCGTTCCTCCGGGCTTATCGGGACATGTTGCTTCAGGGATTTCTCTTGATCTCGAAAAGGCTCGTCAAATGCTCGCTGAAGCCGGTTACCCGAATGGAATGGATCCGGAAACAGGTAAACGTCTGACTTTGTCTTTTGATCAGGCAGGTTCCGATATCGTTTTTCAGCAAATCGGTGAAATGATGAAAGAAGATATGAAAAAAATCGGTATCAATGTGGAGGTTTCTTTGAATACCCGCCCGAGATTTCAGGAAAAACTGAAAACTGGCAATATACAATTGTTCCGATATTCCTGGGTCGCTGATTATCCGGATGCGGAAAACTTTTTAAAACTCTTTTACTCCCATAATGCCGGAGGCTGCAACAGAGCCTGTTTCTCCGACCCTGTTTACGATCGTATGTATGAGGAAATCCTTTATATGCAGGACACCCCGGAAAGAACTGAAAAATATAAGGCTATGGTGGCTTATCTCGCGAAACAAACACCATGGATTTATGAGTCGCATCCCCTCTCCTTCGTCCTCTGTCATTCCTGGTTAAAAAATTACAGCTTCCATAATTTCTCCAGAAATCAATGGAAATATCTTTCCGCTGATTCAAAAGAACGGGCGCAAACGCGTAGTAAATTTACCCCTCTGAAAATGTCGGAACTGCGGTAAGACGGCAATTTAACAAATGTCCTTTCCATTCCCGCCTCCAGCCTCGCGCAAACACAATTAAAACTGCAGATGTATCATATTTTTTTTACAATCTGTCGGGGATAACAGACAAGAACATCTCCTGTGTTGTATCCGGTCAATCAAAATTGAGTGGTTCGTACCGCCCGTTGGGGCTGTTTTTTTTCGGAATGCCGATATCCATCGTGTTTGCTCAAACGGTTTGTAGTACAACGAATAAGACCTATAAGACCTATAAGACTTATTTTTATTTGTGCCGGGAATCCCCGGCGTTTCCCCTATCCACTTATCCACTATCCACTATCTCCACTATCCTATTGGTGTTCATTGGTGTTCATTCGTGGTTCAAAAAAACGTCCTGCACAATCACGGATACGCCACGGCATTTTCCACCCGTAGCCCCAACGGGGCGGTACGATAATAGCCAGGGGTGGAGCCGCCGAAGGTGGCGCAGCCCCTGGTTTACGGTAAACAAAAACTCTTGAGCCCCAACGGGGCGGCATGAACCACTCACGGAGGAAGCCGCTTTGCGGCGCAT
>CALCCZ010000120.1 GCA_937900075.1 uncultured Lentisphaeria bacterium | reverse complement strand
CGCCTTTCCAGCGGACCTTTCCATCGCCCGCGATAACCGCGAAGGGGATCAGGACCTCGCCGGTGCAGAATTGGTTGAAAGCCGATTTTTTTTCATTATCGGCATAGATGGAGAGGTATTCGGGTTTGAAATGGTGGAAAAAAACAGAGAAGGTATCGGAAACGGCGGATTTCGTATTTTTCGCGAACGCATTGACAGAGATTTTCTTGCCGGGGAAGAAATCTGGGAGATTGTCCGCAATCTGGAGGATCTGTCTGGAATCGGGAGAAAGGACATCGAAGAAAATCATGATCTGGAAATCGGCTTTTTTCACCGGGACGGGAATCTTTGCCGGCAGTACGGACTGCATTTTTGCGATGACATCGTCAGGATTCAGAGAGGAACCGGGATCGATGGCAGAGACAGAAGAAACCGCGAAGAGGAAAAGGACAGCAGCGATAAAGAGACGTTTCATAGATACATTACTCCCGTTGGTTGACAGAATGACAGATGTTTCAGAGCGGAGCGCAGAAAGACTGATTCCGCGCGGACTCGAACGCGGCGGCTGTGCGCAGGAGTCTCATTTCCTGGAGAGCAGGAGCCATGAGCTGGATTCCGAGCGGCATACCGGTTTCCGGGTCAAGAGAAGCGGGGATGCTGATACCGCAATCGCCGGAGAGGTTCAAAGCGGTGGTAAAGACATCCGAGAGATACATCTGGAGCGGGTCGGATTTTTCACCGAACCGGAATGCGGGGATCGGGCTTACGGGCGTAAGGATGAGATCGCACTGTGTATAAGCATTGGCGAAATCATTCCGGAGGAGAGTCCGAACTTTCTGAGCTTTGAGATAGTAGGCATCATAATAACCGCTGGAGAGGACGTATGTTCCGAGCATGATCCGGCGTGCGACTTCAGGACCGAAGCCCTCGCCTCTGGAATTGAAATACGTTTCTTCAAGGGTATTGGAGTCGGGACTTCTGTAGCCGTAGCGGATTCCATCGAAGCGCGCGAGATTGGCGCTGGCTTCCGCAGGTGCGACGATGTAATAACACGCCATGGAATACTTGGTATGCGGGAGAGAGACATCGACGAAAGAGGCGCCGGAATCGGCGAAGATTTTCTTCGCATATTCAAAGGAATCGCGGACACAGGGAGCGATACCCTCGACGTTCAGATATTCAACAGGGAGACCGATTCGCAGACCTTCCAGGCTTGGATGATTGAGAGCATCCGCGACCCCGTCGGCGAAGTTTTCCTGCGTTTGCGGCAGAGAAGTGCAATCCATGGGGTCATGACCCGCGATGACATCCAGCATGGCGGCGGCATCGTAAACGGATTTGGCGATGGGGCCGATCTGGTCCAGACTGGAGGCGAATGCGACAAGTCCGGACCGCGAGACACGTCCGTAAGTGGGTTTCAGACCGACAACTCCGCAGAAACCTGCGGGCTGGCGGATGGAACCGCCGGTATCGGAACCGAGCGCGATAACCGTTTCACCGGCAGCGACCGCGGCAGCAGATCCGCCGGAGGATCCGCCGGGTACCCGAGAGAGGTCCCAGGGGTTGCAAGTTTTTTTGTAAGCGCTGTTTTCGCAGGAGGAGCCCATAGCGAACTCATCCATATTGGCACGACCGAGGAGGACGAATCCGTTCTGACGGAGTTTTTCCGTAACGAAAGCATCATACGGGGAGATGAATCCCTGCAGGATTTTAGAGGCGCAGGAGCATTGCTGGCCCTTGGCGGAGATATTGTCTTTCAACGTGACGGGAATGCCGTCGAACCGGCTCAACGGCTTGCCTGCGGCGCGTCTGGCATCGGAAGCCTTTGCGGCGTTCAGTGCGATGTCTTCATCGACAGAGAGGAGTGCCTGAACAGAATTTTCGACAGCGTGGATGCGGTCGAGAAAGAGCTGTGTGAGCTGGACGGAAGTAATGGAGCCGGAATTGAGCAGATCGGCAGCCTGACGGAGAGTGAGGGAAACAGGATTCATTCTGCCACCCCCTCTCCCGGCAGGACCTGCGGCACTTTGACGAGTTCGCCGTTGATGGTCTGCGGGCAATTAGCGAGCATTTCATTACGCGGGAAGGGGTCAGCGGAGATATCCTCGGCGCTGACATTGACGCGTTCCACGGCATGAGCAGTAGGTTCTATGCCGTTGACATCCAGTTCATTGAGGAGATTGACATATTCGACGATAGACTTCATTTCCGACTGGAGTTTATCGGCGAGTTCTTCCTTCAAGGTAAGATGAGCAAGTCTGGCGACCTTCCGGACGTCAAAACCGCCGTTGATCTGTTCGGGCATTTGCAAACACTCCCGTGTGAAAGATTATTCGTGTTCGATACGGAGAGTTTCCGTTGTGATGTCACAGACTTCAGAGGGGCCGAAATACTGGATGGGGCCCGGATAGACGAAGGAAGTGACTTTTTTCCATTCATCGCGTTTTGCCGCGTATGCCAGGAAAGGTTTGCCATCGAGTTCCACCAGCGCTTTGCGGATAACAGGTTTGTCTTTCCCGTTTCTGCGTTCGACATTCATCATGGCGGTGAGCGGAATAGCACCAGCTTTCCAGTTATCGGCGCCCTGCGTGAGGTTACCGACGTAGGACATGTAAGCCGTGGCACCGGACCCGATGACGGCGGCAGCATTGAAGCCGAGGCTGTAGCAGTAATCGGCATCGAAATTGGAGGGAGCAGAGCATCTGCCTTCATAACCGAAGAAGTGAGTGAGAGCGGAGAATTTACCGTTAAAAGAACCGTTTTTCTTCATTTCCGCGAGACGTTTCTTCACTAATCCGGCGAGAAGTTTTTCGGTTTCGATCTGAGAGACCTGAACGTTACCGTGATTATCGCGGTCCATGGAGAGCTGGAGGCGGATATTGAACGGCAGGCTTTCAAAAGCGGCGACGGACTCAGGAGTCAGAAGGCCGGTAATGAAGGCGATTTTATCGGCATCGGAGGAAATTCCGGCGAATTTTTCGGCATTTTTCGCGAGAGCGTCATTGAGTTCTGCGATCAGTTTTTTCATTTCGGGGATGAACTCGATCAAGCCTTCGGGAATCAGCAGAACGCCGAAATTCTCGCCGTTTGCGGAACGTGCAGCGACCATGTCGGCGATGTCATTGACGATCTGGGACAGGGTCTGTTTCTTCGCTTCGACTTCTTCGGAGATCAGCGCGAGATTGACGTGAGTCTTGAGCATGCATTCGAGTGTGATATGGGAAGCGGAACGGCCCATGAGTTTGATAAAATGCCAATATTTTTTTGCGGAATTGGCGTCACGCGCGATGTTGCCGATGACTTCACTGTAAACTTTGCTGGCGGTATCAAAACCGAAAGAGGTTTCAATGAAACTGTTCTTGAGGTCGCCGTCAATGGTCTTTGGGCAGCCGATGACCTGAATCGGAACGTTTTTGGCTTTGTAATATTCTGCGAGAAGGCAGGCATTGGTATTGGAATCGTCGCCGCCGATAATGACGATGGCGGAGATGTTCAGCGCACGGGCATTGATTTCCGCCTTGTCAAACTGTTCCTGTTCTTCCAGTTTGGTTCTGCCGGAACCGATCATGTCAAAACCGCCGGTGTTGCGGTAGGCATCCATGAACGCATCGTCGATTTCCACATAATCATTGTCAACTAAACCGCTGGGACCACCCTTGAACCCGTAGAGTTTGCTCTTCGGATTCAAACTCTTGATGCCGTCGTAAATACCCGCGATAACATTGTGTCCGCCAGGTGCCTGACCGCCGGAAAGGATGACGCCGACATTGACCGGATCCGCCTGTTTGCAAGCGCAGCCTGCGGAGAAAGCGAGGTCGGGCATATTGCTTGTTGAGGGGAAGAGAGCGGCGATTTTTTCCGTATCGGCGAAAGCCGGCATGGGATTTCCTTTGGAGACGGAGACGGCGGCAGCGCCGTTTCTCAGTGCCTTGGGTAATTTCGGGGAATAAGTTTTGCGAGCAGCCTGAAGAGGAGAGATTTCCATAGTTCTGTTTCCTTTGTAGGTTATAAGTTATAAATTTCAAATCATCGGGTAAAGTTGTTTTCTCAGTCTGTATTGAGATACTATAATATACACCCGGAAACGGGAACAATCAAGCGGAAACGGGATTTTTTTTAGGTGATAGGGGATAGTAGAAGTGAAGAAGTGAAGATGTGAAGAAGTGGATAGGGGGTTAGTGGATAGGGGGGAATAGCCGGGAGAAATCATCGGGCATGGGAGCCGTCAGAACAATTTGTGTGTCGGAGAATGGCGACAGGAAAGAAAGTTCGGCGGCATGGAGAGCCTGACGCGGCAGGACGAGAGTTTTGCGGTCGGCATCCGTGAGTTCGTTATGAATGAAACGCAGGAACAGGGATTCATCGGGGCCGTACATTTTATCTCCGACGATGGGAAAACCGAGGGAACAGAGCGTTGCGCGGATCTGATGGAGTCTGCCGGTGAAGAGCTGGCATTTCAGAAGGCTGAATTGGTCCGAACGGCGGAGGCATTGGAACCGGGTATGACAGGTTTCAGAGGGGATGTCCGGGAGGTCTGTTGTGAATCGTCTTTTTTTAGTGATTGGGGAGGCAATGTCGCGTGAAAGGAAGCCCTGAGCGTCAAGGGAATCGGGGAAGTGGCCGTGAACGACCGCAAGATAGTACTTGGAGACGCGTCCGCGTGCGAAGAGTTCCGCCAGTTCCGCGGCATATTCGGAAGATTTGGCGAAGAGAACGATACCGGAGGTTTCCCTGTCGATTCGGTTTACGGGATGAAGGTGTCCGTAAACGCCGGCGAGCAGTCTCTGAAGGGTATGATTGAAATATCTGCCGGAAGGATGGACGGGAAGATTCGGTGGTTTCCCGACGGCGAGGAACTGAGGGGTATCGAGGAGGATGGAGTAAGCGGTATTCACGGGAGGTTCCTGAGCTTCCTCGGGAGAAAGGTTCATGGAAACGGTTTGACCGTTACGGAGGACGATATCCGGGGTTGCGGGGTGGTCATCGAGGAGAATGGAACCATTTTGTATGCGTTCTCTCCATTTTTCGAGGGAGCGGTATGTGAAACGTTCCGCGAGGTAATCATCGAGGCGTTTTCCGTGAGCGGATGCGGGTACGGCGGAACGTACGATCCGTTTAGTTTCTGGCATTTGAGATGAAAATTCGTTATTTTTCGCGTGTGGCATTTGTATTTTTCCGTTAAGTATGTATAATAATATAGCTTAAAAAAATGAAAATGAAAGTTCAGGAGTCAGAGAAAATGTTTCAAACATTGACCGATCGGCTGCAGGAAGCGTTGAAAACACTTCGCGGGCAGTCAGTATTGACAGAATCGAATACCGCGGAAGCGATGAACGGGATCCGGGAAGCGCTGCTGGAAGCGGACGTGAATATTACGGTAGCAGACGAATTTGTGAAGGAAGTGCGGGATGCCTGTCTTGGCGCGAGCGTGCTGAAGAGTGTAACGCCGGGTCAGCAGGCAGTCAAGATTGTCTTTGACAAGTTAGTGGAGCTGATGGGTGGCGACAAGGCGGATCTTGTGACTGGCGGGCATCCGAATATCATCATGATGGTAGGTTTGCACGGCAGCGGCAAAACGACCTCCTGTGCGAAAATCGCCTTGTCCTTGAAGAAGCAGGGACGACGCGTATTGCTGGCGGCAGCGGACGTTTACCGCCCGGCTGCAATTGACCAGCTGGAAGTGCTTGGCGACGAGATCGGCGTACCCGTTTTTTCCCGTCGTGATACGACAGATGTACCTGCGTTGGTGAAATCTGCGCTGGAACAGGCGAAAGCGATGACCGCGGATTATCTGATTATCGATACTGCGGGCAGACTGGAAATTGATGAAACGATGGTCCAGGAACTGGTTCAGGTTCGTGATACGGTCAAACCCGGTGAAATCATGCTTGTTGCCGATGCTGCCTTGGGTCAGCAGGCGGTGTCTGTTGCCCGTCATTTCCACGATGCTCTGCATCTGACCGGTATCATGCTGACCAAGATGGACGGCGATGCCCGCGGCGGAGCTGCGCTGTCGATTCGCAAAGTTACCGGCTGTCCGGTGAAATTGGTGGGACGCGGTGAAATGCCGGAAGATTTGGATGTATTTCATCCGGACCGGATGGCGTCGCGGATTCTGGGCATGGGCGATATTGTGTCCTTGGTGGAAAAAGCGGCGGAAGAAATTGACCGTGAAGAGGCGGAGAAGCTGGAAAAGAAACTGCGGAAGAATGAATTTGATTTCAACGATTTTCTGAGTCAGATGAAACAGATGCAGCGGATGGGCGGTATTGAGTCGCTGATGAAATTTCTGCCTGGCGGTGACAAGTTGGCGAATATGCCAGGATTCGACCCGAATCAGTTGCGATATACGGAAGCCATTATTCTGTCCATGAACAAAAAAGAGCGCGAGGATGCGGAAATCATTGATATGTCGCGCCGGAAACGCATTGCCAAAGGATGCGGACGTTCCGTGGAAGAAGTTTCCCAGCTTATCAAACAATTTCTGATGATGAAGAAAGTCATGAAAAACCGCGGTTTGATGAACCAGCTGATGGGATCCGTGGGCAGTCTGTTTTCTAATGGTGGCCTTGGCGGATTGGGCGGCTTGTTTGGCGGCGGTATGCCCGGCGGTGGTATGCGGCCCGGCGGATTCGGCGGTGGTTTCGGTGGCGGACGGGGAAGCAATTATACTCCGCCGAAGAAGAAACGCAAAAAATAACAGGTATGTGCGATGATGACGGAAGAAACGAAAAGACCACTGATATGGATTATGTCGGGTGAGTCGAGCGGCGATGTGTACGGAGCGCGGATAGCGGAAGAATTGAAACGGCAGAATCCGGGTTGCACGATACGCGGCATGGGCGGTGTGTGCATGAAGAAAGCCGGAGTGGAAATCATGGTGGATTCCACGGAATTGGGTGTAGTCGGGATAGTGGAGATACTCGGCAGTCTGTTCAAATTCATCAAAATCATGCTGTTCTGCATAAATGAAGCAAAGAAACAACGTCCGGATGCCGTACTGTTAGTGGATTATCCGGGCTTCAATATCCGTTTGGCAAAGTATTTGAAAGCCTTGGATATCAAAGTGATATGGTATATCAGTCCACAGGTGTGGGCTTGGCGGAAGTCCAATATCCCGCGCTATGCCCGCTACTGCCGGAAAATGCTGGTGATTTTCCCGTTCGAGCCGGAGGTTTGGAAGGATAGCGGTTTGGAAGTGGAGTTTACCGGACATCCCCTGATTGAAATCGTAAAAGAACGCACGGATCCGTCCCTGCAGCGCGACCCAAACCGTCTGCTTCTGTTGCCCGGGAGCCGAAAAAGCGAAACCAGCCGACTGGTGTTTCCGTTTATCGAGACCGCCATTCTGCTGAAACAGCGTCATCCGGAGATGACATTTGCCATTTCTGCGCCCCGCGAGAAGACGTATAACGATATTCTCCGATATGTGGAGGCGTACCGCAGGAAACATCCGGAAGTGACGTTGCCGGAATTTGATATTTCCTGGGGCAAGACGGCATACTGGATGCAGAAAGCCGTTGCTGGACTCGCGGCATCGGGGACAGTGACCGTGGAATCCGCGATTGCGGATTTACCGCTGGTCGTGGCATACCGTCTTCATCCTGTAACATTCAAGCTCGCCTGCTGGGTAATCAAACGTCTGTTCCGCGGTTTTTTTACCATGACAAATATCATTCGCAACAAGTGCGTGTTTGAAGAATTTCTGCAATTTCAGGTAGTACCCGCAGATCTCGCTGCGGCGATTGAGAAAATCCTGCCCGGCGGCAGCCGCCATGATGAAGTGCAGGAAGATATGCGAATCGTCCGCGAATCCCTGTCCTGTGGCTCGGAAAACGCCACGGCCCGTGCCGCTGCTGCAATTCTGGAAATCGCAGAACGCGGATAGTGTGGAACAGGCTTCCAGCCTGTAAATTATGTTGTGCGTGATTGCGCAAGGCTGGATGGAAGAATGACCTGACGCAAACGGGGTGCACGGGGACGCGCCGCAAGGACGGCTTCCCCCGTGAAGGGTTCGGACCGCCCCGTTGGGGCTATGGGTGGAAAATGCCAGATATTTTGCGTGATTGTGCATGCGTGATGGGCGTGGGTGGAAAAATGCCACAACGTTTGATTGTACGAACGGAGTGGAAAAATAGGACCTATAGGACTTATAGGACTTATAGGAATAGTGGATAGTGGATAGTGAGGGAAAAAAATAAAGCACGGCTGATGCCGTGCTATGGGGGATAGGGCAGGGGAAGACTTCAGTTGCGGCGGAGCAGGTCGCGGGTTACGGATTTAGCTTCGCGTATGATTTCCTCTTCGCCGGGAATATGCCCGTTCTGCATCAGAATTTTACCGTTGCAGGCGACGGTATCAATGCAGGACCGATCGGCGGCATATACGATATCGGAAATGAGATTGTGACCGGGGGACAGGAAGATATCATTTGTTTTCACGAGCATGAAATCGGCAGCGCAACCGGTTTTGATTCCTGCTTTGATACCGAAAGCATCAGCAGCTTCGGTGGTAGCCATCCGGAAAGCTTCATCAGCAGGGAGAGTCTTGGGGTTGCCGCTGCTTGCTTTCGCCGTCAGAGCAGAGAATTTAACCTCCTCAAACATGGACAGGTTGTTATTGGAACAACTGCTGTCGGTTCCGATAATGACGCGGCATCCGGCATTTCGCGCTTCCGTGTACCGGAAAGTTCCGGAACAGAGTTTGGCGTTGGAGATGGGATTATGAACCAGAATTGCGTTGCGGTCGGCGATGATTTTGAAATCGTCATCCGTCAACCAGACGGCATGAGCGAGCGAGGAATTTTCGGTAACCAGTCCGCATTTATCCAAATAAGCGGTGGGAGTCATGCCATGTTCGCGGATACAGTCATCGAATTCCTTTTTTGTTTCTGCGAGGTGAATTGTAATCGGTAAGCCGTTGGCGCGTGCGAAAGCGGCACATTCGCGAAGCTCTTTTTCGTTGACCGTATAAATGGCATGAGGCGCCATGGAAATGCAGACGCGGTTGGAGTGAGGGATTTTTCCTTCCCGTAAATTTTTATTGGCGGTGCGGGCATTGCTTCCCGTCTGTGAAAGGACCATAATACCGACATTTGCACGGACTCCCATTTCATCGACAGCCCGGATGGTACCTTTCTGGAACCAATACATATCATTGAAGAAAACAGTGCCGGAATGAATCATTTCAAGGATTGCCAGTTTTGTGCCGACATAGACATCGTTTTCGGTTAATTTTGCTTCGAGGGGCCAAACGTAGTTTGAAAGCCAGTCAAAGAGTTCATGGTCATCGGCGTATCCGCGGAACAGTGACATGGCGGCGTGAGTATGACCATTGTAAAACGGCGGAAGAATTGCGAGGTTTCCCCAACCGTAAATGATTTGGTCGGGTGCTTTCGTGAGGAGAATGGAATCGGAAATTTCCGTAAAGATACCGTTTTCGATGAAGATATCTTTATTTTGTCCGTCGAGAAGGACCTGTTTCAGCAGAATAGAACTCATTTTCAAAAATACCTTGTTTCAGTGGAATTACCGGTTTGAAATTTTTTTACATTTTGACGGCGAAGGAGCCGGCAGGAGAATCTTTGACCGTCCAGCCGCGTGCTTTGAGTTCCTCGCGGATTGCGTCGGCAGTTTTGAAATCTTTCGCTTTTTTCGCAGCGGTCCGCTGTTCGACTAAAGCCTGGATTTCCGGCGGGATATTTGCGTCAGCAGGATTCGCTGCAGGTGGTTCAGCGGTGAGGGCGCCATCGACATCCAAAGATGCGAGGATGCGGTCGAAATCTCTGTACTGGTTCAGAATGATATCGGCAGCATCTTTCCCGTATTCGCCTTTCGCCAGAGCCGATTTTACATCTTTCGTGAACTTGAAGAGAACTGCCATGGCTTCCGATACATTGAGGTCATTGCCGAAGGCATTTCCGAAGGCTTCCGCAGCCGACCGGGCGAGGGTGGCTGCGTTTTCCACACCATTCGTGCCGGAGGGTACGGCATTGAGACGCCGGAAGAGGTCGGCAAATTTTTTCAAAGCGGAGCGGCTGACATCGAGAGCTGCGATATCGAAATTCAATTTGCTGCGGTAATGAGTGGAGATCAGAGTCCACCGGATCTCCGCACCGGAATATCCGCGTGCAAGCAAATCGCGCATGGTATAGAAATTTCCCAAAGACTTGCTCATTTTCTGGCGATTGACGGTCAGATGTTCACAATGCATCCAGTAATTGACAAATTTGCAACCGTTGGCGGCTTCACTCTGTGCGATTTCATCCTCATGGTGGGGGAACATATTGTCAATGCCACCAGTATGCAGGTCGAAAGTCTTTCCCAGATACTTCTGGCTCATGGCAGAACATTCGATATGCCAGCCGGGGCGTCCGGGTCCCCACGGGGAATCCCATTTGACATCGCCATCGTTTTCATCCCAAGCCTTCCAGAGAGCGAAATCGGCAACGGAGTCTTTTGCGTACTCATCGCTGTTGATGCGGACTCCGGCGCGCTGCTGTTCCTTGTCGATTTTAGCCAGTTGTCCGTAAGCGGGGAACTTTGCGATGGAAAAATAGATGGATTTGTCCTCACTCTGATAGGCGAAACCCTTGTCCATCAGGGTCTGGATCAGGTCAATCATTTCTTTGATATGCGCGGTTGCTTCAGGATAATATTCCGCAGGTTCAATGCGAAGGGTTTTGAGGTCCTCAAAGAAAGCCTGTTTGTATTTTTTTGTAAATTCCTGCAGAGGAATACCCGCTGCTTTCGAATCGCGTATGGTTTTGTCGTCAACATCCGTCAAGTTCATGACCTGCGTGACTTTCAGTCCATGATATTCAAGGGTACGCCGCAGGATATCCTCGAAAAGATAACAGCGGAAATTACCGATATGTGCGAAATTATAGACCGTGGGACCGCAGGTGTACATACCTGCCTGATTGGCAGTGATGGGAACAAAATCCACCATTTGTCTTCCGAGCGTGTTGAAAAATTTCATAAGGGTATTCCTTTCGAAAAAGCGTTGGCGCGAGTCAACGGAATTACATGAGATTATATAAAAAAATCATGATAATATATGCCGATTTTTTATTTTTGCCATTGAAAAAATGAAAAAACGTGTTTTATTTATAGACAAATTTTTTTTACAGTCGCAAAAAGCGGCGGAAAGGCGGATAATTATGACGGATCGTGTAGTAATCATGCCGTGTCTGGATATGCGGAACGGCAGAGTGGTAAAAGGTGTGCATTTTGTGGATATCGCTGATGCCGGAGATCCGGTAGCGTGTGCGAAAGCCTATTGCGCAGCCGGGGCAGACGAACTTGCTTTGCTCGATATTACTGCGACAATCGAAAACCGCGGTACCTTGCTGGATGTGGTGAAACGTGTTTCTGAAGTCTGCACGGTCCCGTTCACCGTCGGCGGCGGAATCTCCGATGTGGCATCCGCTGAAGCGGTTCTGAAAGCCGGAGCGAATAAAGTTTCCACCAGTTCCGCAGCTTTCCGCAAGCCCGAAATCATTCCGGAAATGATACGGGCATTCGGTGTTGATGCCGTGACTGTCGCAATCGATGTGGATGTTAATCCCAAACTTCCTTCCGGCTACGAGGTATATATCGATGGCGGCAGAACCGCTACCGGCTTCGATGCTCTCGAATGGGCAAAGAAAGTCAATGATTTCGGCGTGAAAACCATTCTGCCCACCAGCAAGGCAGGCGACGGAGCAAAAACCGGTTATGACCTGCCGGTTATCCGCGCTATGGCGCAATCCTGTTCCGCTAAAATTGTAGCAAGCGGCGGAGCGGGAAAACTGGAACACTTTTTAGAGGCGGCTCAAGCGGGCGCAAGCGTACTTTTAGCGGCAAGCGTGTTCCATTTTCATCTGATCGACATTATGGAACTGAAGCAGTATCTGAAGAAAAACGGTATTGCCGTCAATATCTGAAAGAATATCGGCAGGCAACTGTCCGGAATACTGATATTGTGTACAGGGATGCACCATCGGAATTTTACCATGGCGCACCCCTGATTGTTTTCGCTCCGCTCCGTTGGGGCTGGTTTTCTCGAAATGCCGGATATTTTTCGTGATTGCGCAAGACGGTGGTTGTGGTATGAAAAATGCCGATGCGGTGTAAAAAACGCAGACTGAACGGTGTGGCGGTCAGATTTCTTTCAGACGAATCAGATCTTCGATCAGTTTGTTGATTTTTTCGCGGTCTTTGATTGCGTTCAGCCAGCGTTCTGGAATGGCAGAAAATCCGTAGTATGCTCCCGCGATCTGACCGAAAACGGCACCGATGGAATCGGCATCGCCGCCGAGATTGACTGCGGCAATCATTCCGTCTTCAAAAGAGGAAGTTGTTTCAAACGCCCAGAGGGCAGCCTGAAGAGTGGAGACCGCCCAACCGGAGTTGTTGACCTCGTTTCTGTCATGATAAATGGACTTTACAGAGGTACGCTTTCCGAGAATATGTTCATCGCAGATCTGTGTCATCAGGTCCACGGTTTCGCGTACTTTCCGGCTGCAGTGAGTCAGGTCGCTGATTTCATGCAGAATTTTGTGGTCGGGATTTCCATAATTCCAGATATAGGAAGGCGCGAAGCGCATGATGCTTCCGTTTCCCTGCGATTGTTCCTCTCCGTTCCGGAGGGAGCCGTTTTTTATATCCCAGACGGCGGAAGATGTGGCATTCCCGACATCGAATGCGTATGGCAAACTGGACCAGAATCCGTTATCGTACCAGCGGACAAAGTTGTTTGCGATGTCGGCGAGTTCGCATTTTTTGAGACGGACGAGGCTTTCCGCGATACAGAAAGCCATGGATGCGTCATCGGTCCAATATCCCGCCGGGGTATGGAAGATATCGCAGGGGACCATTTCCGTGATATGCGGATGTGAGTCTTTGCCGGTGAATTGGATTGGGGAGCCGAGGCAGTCGCCTGCGACGAGTCCCCAAAACATACCTTTGAAACGATTGAAGAGTTCCGGTTCAACCGTTTGTCCGGTGAGAGAAGTGTCGTTGTTTTGTCCTGCGGGAGTTTGAGAGAGCATGTTAGTGTTCCTCGGGAACTATTCAATTCCGACGGCTTTTCTGACCTCATGCAGGGTCTGATTGGCGATAGCGGCAGCCTTTTCAGCGCCTTTCCGGAGGACGCTTTCGATGTAATCGGGAGCGGCTTCCAGTTCGGCACGACGTTTTCGCATGGGTTCGAAGAAATCCATATAGGCATCAAACAACGCCATTTTCGCATGTCCGTAGCCGTAATTGCCGGCGCGGTACCGTTCCGCCATTTCGCGCTGCTGTTCTTCGGAAGCGAAGAGTTTATACAGTGCGAAGACGTTACAGGTATCGGGATCTTTGGGTTCTTCCAGACCTTTGCAGTCTGTCTGAATGGACATGATTTTCTTTTTGATCTCTTTCGGATTTCCGAAAATTTCGATGGTATTGTTGTAGCTTTTGCTCATTTTCTGACCATCGGTACCCGGAATGACTGCGACATTTTCGCTGATATAAGCATCGGGAACCGTCAGAATGTCTTTATAACCGATGATATCACCCGCTTTGATCGTTTTGCCCGTTTCATCCTTGTACTTTTTCTCCGCCTTGATGGGTTCAGCGTACATCCGGTTGAAACGTTCTGCGATGTCGCGGGTGATTTCCAGATGCTGTTTCTGGTCCTTTCCGACCGGAACAAGATTGGATTTATAAAGCAGGATATCCGCTGCCATCAGCACGGGGTAGGAGAACAAGCCGTTATTGGGTTCGAATCCTTTTTCAATTTTATCCTTATAGCTGTGAGCCAGTTCCAGACGGCTGACATTGGTAATGCAGCTCAAAATCCAGGAAAGTTCGCAAACTTGCGGGACATCGGACTGACGGAAAAATGCAGTGTGTTCCGGGTCGAGCCCGCAAGCGAGAAAATCCAAAGCGACGCGTTTTACGCGATCCCGCAAATCATCGGGATTCGGATTCACGGTAAGGGAATGGAAATCGGCGATGAAGATAAACGTTTCATCGGCGATATCCTGTAATTTCACGGAAGAACGAATGGCCCCAAAATAGTTTCCTATATGCAGAATGCCAGACGGCTGTATTCCAGTAAGAACTCGTTTCATTTCAGCAATCCAATCCTATCAAAAATCTTCCGTGTACTGCTGCTTCAAATCTCTGCGTTTTTTCAGCCATTTCATAACTTCTTCATATTTTTTCAGCTTTTCCGGATCTTTCGGCTCGTCATTTTCATTCAAAGCATTGGCTTCTTCTTCCCATTTGTCTTTGAAATCTCTGAGCTTTTCAATATCGGCTTCGATTTCTTCCAGAATGGTCGCTCCGTCTTTTCCTGCAGTCTGGAGCGCTTTGAAAGTTGTTTTCTTCAATACTTTATATTCCTTGGTAAACTCATCGTCTTCCTGCTGCGGTTCCGTTGCATCCTGAACTTTGACGACACCGCCACCACCTTTGACGATTGCAACCCCGGTATTGTCGGCTTTGGGAGCCGCCTTTGACTTATTGCCCTTGAGTCCCAGAACAACACCCAGGATAATCAGCGGGATAATCAGCATGGCAGCTGTGACGCCCATCATCATCATTTTCATCTTTTTCTCTTTCTGGCGTTCCGCTTCCTGACGTTTCATCTCTTCCAGTGTCAGCTGACCCGGTTTGTGCGGTTTTTTTGCGCCTGCAGGACCGGCAGGTTTCTTTGCCGGGGCGGCCGCATCGGCTTTCTTATCCTCAGGCTTCTCTTCTTTCTTATCCTCAGGCTTTTCGTCTTTCTTCTCGTCTTTCTTGTCCTCGGCCTTAGGATTCTTCATCGCCTCAATTTGTGCCTTCATCTTTTCGATTTCGAGTTCGGCAGCAGATTTAGGCTTCTCTTCCTTCTTCTCGTCTTTCTTATCCTCGGGCTTAGGATTCTTCATCGCCTCAATTTGTGCCTTCATCTTTTCGATTTCGAGTTCGGCAGCAGATTTAGGCTTCTCTTCCTTCTTCTCGTCTTTCTTATCCTCGGGCTTAGGATTCTTCATCGCCTCAATTTGTGCCTTCATCTTTTCGATTTCGAGTTCG
>CALCCZ010000119.1 GCA_937900075.1 uncultured Lentisphaeria bacterium | reverse complement strand
TGATGGAACTTTTAAAAGTCGGTGATGAATTAAAATATGGGACAGCGTTGTATGAAACCGGAACTCCTGACGGAATCAAATGGGACCGTGCATTGTATGAAGAAAAAGTTGCATACTTTGGAAACCTGCTGGATAAATATATTATCGACGGCAGATTTTTAGCAGATCAGCTTAAACAAGATATTGAAGCACTGCAGAGTATCAATGTAACCACGCCGGACGGCACCACGACAACCATAACCCATGGCGACACTTCGGCAAGAGAACTATACGCGCGGGCATACAATGCCTATGTTGAAGGTGTTCTGGCTGAAACTGAAAAGGTTCTTTCTGAGAATGGCGTTCAATGCGAGCGCGCGCCGTATTCAACTGACAGTCTGAATCTTGTTGTAACAGCAGATGAACTTGAAAACCTGACATTAGAACATATGGAGTTTTGGGTGTTCAGTTTGACAAATAACGACCTGAAGGGCTCTCAGCCTGCAAATAATCCGGTAGATTTAACAGTAACAAACTAAAAAGTGTAATAACGGGAATGCCTTTATGCTTAAACTTAAAACAGCAAAGAGGCATTTTTCTTTGTGTACAGACGAGCATATGATGGGAAATATTGCTTGAACAAATGTTCGCATTATGATATAATAATTATGGAATTAGAACAAGGAAGCCACTGTGTCTTTTGTCTTAATTATCATCTTGTTCTGGTCATCAAATACCGCAAGAAAGTGATTAATGACAAAGTCTCAGATAGGCTTAAAGAAATATTCAAAGGGGTTGGGGAGTCTTACAATATTTCTATCAAGGAATGGAATCATGACATTGATCATGTGCATGTTTTGTTTACCGCTCACCCTAATACAAATCTATCAAAATTTTTGAATTCATACAAATCTGCAAGCAGCAGAATTATCAAGAACGAATTCCCTTACATCAGAAAATATCTTTGGAAAGAATACTTCTGGAGCCCAAGCTACTGTCTTATTAGTACCGGTGGAGCAACGATTGAAGTAATCAAAAGATATATTGAGAATCAAGGTCTATGAAAGCAAACAAAGCATACAAGTATAGAATCTATCCGAATACGTTGCAGGAAGAAATGCTTGCAAAGACTTTTGGCTGTGTAAGATTCATTTACAACAAAATGCTTTCTGACAAACTCGAATATTACAAAGAAACCGGCAAGATGCTTTCAAATACTCCTGCACAGTACAAGAAAGACTTTGAATTCTTAAAAGAAGTCGACAGCCTTGCGCTTTCCAATGCACAGCTTCAGCTGCAGACTGCATATAGGAATTTCTTCAGAGATAAAAGTATTGGTTTTCCGAAGTTTAAGAGCAAAAAGTATTCAAGACAAAGCTATACAACAAACTTAGTAAATGGCAATATCAGAATTGAAGGTGGAAAGATAGGTCATGTCTCTTTCTGCAGCGAGGCAATGGAAAAGACAGTCATTGATTTCTTCATGCTAAGCAAGGCCCAAAGGATCATTCGTCTGACGTGTCCTGAAGTCTATGGGTCAACCTTCCCTATCTACGCATCATTCGTTGGTAATTGTCAAATATGGGAATACGAGGTCGATAAGCATCATCTCTCACAAATGCCCTATTAATCAGAACTTATGAGAAAAATTCTCCTATCAATAATTATTGTTGTCTGCTACTCCTAAATGTTGTGAGGCATAATCTGTGGCTTCCGCATATTTCCCCTCATCAATGAGCTGACGGGTTTTCATATAATCGTCATAGAAGGAGTCTTTGGTAATGGTACGGGGTACACCTGCCCACAAAGTATCTTCATTCAGGGGAATCATTTCATGATTGGTTCTTCCGAAAATCATGGCTCCGATTCTTCCGTTTCCGAGAGGATAGGCGTCCGTCCATGTGTTTGAGGGACGATTTGTGTAAATCCGGTGCGAGAATAAATTCATATTGACGGCCTCACAAGTTAAAGTTGGGGTAGAAATTGTCTATTTTGAACAGCGTGAAAAATGTGATTTTCATTTATTGTTTGCAGAAATTGTTTTTATACCAGGCGCAAGTTTCCTTTATGGCATTTTCAAAAGAAAATTCAGGGGTATATCCGAGATACTTCCTTGCACACGAGATGTCGGCAAGGGAGCGGGCAACATCACCGGGTCGCGACGGGGCATATTGCGGTTGAACAGACAGGATTATCGGCATATCTTCCGCCAAGCATTTTTGTAATTCCCTGAAAAGTCTGTTCAGCGAGATTTCATGTTCCGAAGCGATATTGAATACACCGCCTAAAGCGGCATTATCCGCGGTCATGGCTTTTCTGTTTGCCGATACAACGTCTTTCACATAAGTGAAGTCACGGGTCGTTCCACCGTCACCGTAGATAACGGGGCTTTTCTTCTGCAGAAGAGCTTGCACGAATTTTGGAATGACAGCGGCATATTCGCTTTGCGGGTCCTGCCTAGGACCGAAGACGTTGAAATAACGCAATCCGATGCACTGCAGCCCATACAGTTTTGAAAATTGAGCTGCCAGCAGTTCATCCACGTATTTGGACAGTGCGTAGGGGGAAAGTTGAGTCCCGATTACGTTTTCCTGTTTCGGCAGAATTTGTGAATCGCCGTACACGGAAGAACTGGACGCATAAATCAATCTTTTGACACCGGATTCCGCTGCGGCTTTGAAAACAGCAGCAGTTCCGGAAACGTTTACCCGCAAGGTTTCCTGTGGTGTCTGAATAGAACGCGGTACGGATCCCAAGGCGGCTTCATGAAAAACAAACTGCGACCCGGTGCATATTTTTTTGGCGAACTCAAAATCACAGATGTCGCCTTCTGCCAGAACAAAATCGGGATTTTTCAGAAAAGGAGCTATGTTGGAGTGTTTCCCGGTTGCAAAATTATCCGCACAAATCACACGGAAACCATCTGAAAGAAGAGACTCCACTAAAGCGGATCCGATAAATCCGGCACCTCCGGTAACCGTACATTGCAAATCTTGGTTTTTCATTCGTCAAAGACCTCATCTGCGGAGGGTATGGACGGGGCAGCGCCATGTCTGCTGACGGAAATTCCGGCAGCTTTGACGGCGTATTCCAGTATTTTTTCGACAGGATACCCCCGAAGCAGGGAAGCCAGGTAGTAACCTGTGAAAGTATCACCGGCAGCGGTCGTATCCACAACATCCACGGGAATGGCTTTTACGGAAATGCGCTTGTCTTTCCCGAAAGCATACAAGACTCCATTTGCTCCCAATGTGAGAACAAATTCCGTTTCCGGATACAGATCTGTCAGAATGTCTGCCAGTTCTGCAGGCGGAGTGTCCTGGGGTTTATTCGCCAGTTGAGCCGCTTCTGTTTCATTCACAAAAACGATTTTGACCAGTTCAATCGGCATGGTCGGAACGTCTTTTGTGCAGGGAGCGGGATTCCAGACCGTATAGAAGCCACGTTTATATCCCTCCCGGATCAGAAATTCAATATTGTTGATTTCATTTTGCAGCAGCAGAATGGTACCCGGTTCAAAAGCATCGAAAGTAGCAGTGATTTCCTCCGTTGAGATATTTCTGTTGGCTCCGGAATAGAGAAGAATCCGGTTTTCGCCGGAGGAATCCACTTCGATGATGGCATTGCCGGTCGGCATTTCACCACGCAGAATAAAACTTGTATCAACATTTGCATCCTGCAGAGTCCGTACAAGAAAATCGCCGTCCTTGCCGATTTTGCCCGCGTGATAAACGGAAACGCCGGTGCGGCCCAGGGCAATACTCTGGTTTAATCCTTTCCCACCGGGAAAATGTTGAAGGGACGTACAGGTTTGTGTCTCTCCAGGAGCGGTAAAATGGGGTACTGCATAGACACAGTCGATATTCAGAGATCCGAAATTCAGTATTTTTTTCATTTCTTGTTACCCTTGAAAGGAAGATGGTTTCTATGTCGAATCATGGAATCTGCGGGGAGGGCTTTCCCGTTTCCGGTACTTGCTGAACGGGTTCCTGTTTCAAGTCCGTAACGGGCTTGGAACTCTTTTCCGGTAAGATATTACCATTTGCATCCATTTTGCAGATATATCTTCCGGCACTGTCGCAAACTACGATAACTTTTTGTTTGATTTCAGGATATTTTTCTTTCATTTTTCCGTAAGTCCCGGATGCCCATTCCGATAATTTCGGCAGAACTTTGTCCGGCTGAACGCCTTCTTTCAAATTTACCGTTACGGTTCCATCATCGTGGATTTTAACTCCTGACAGATCATCGACTTTCTGCAGTACTTTTTCTATGTTTGAGCGGATATACTGTTCGGCGGAATCCTCGAACTCTTCCCGATGTTCCATCACCCATAAAATGCCCCAGGCACCGGCTACAATGCCGACAAGGATACCGACGATAAGAGCGATGAGACAGCCGCAGCCGAAATCACAGCCAAGAATACGCATTTTTTATGCCCTTTACCTTTGAATATGTTGCCATTGCTATTTCAATACTCCGTTCTGTCAATGATTTCCTGCATCTCTTCCGGTGAAAGAGATACGAAAAACTCTGAAAAACCCGTTTTGCGCACTAACAGGGTCCTGTAATTTTCCGGATGTTTCCGCGCATCTTCCAAAGTCTGTCTGTCGGCAAATGAAAAACCGATATGAAGTCCGCCCATTTGGAAGAAGGACCGGATCAGAGCCGTCAATACCGCTGCTGAAGGTTTAGAACCGAATTTTAAATTCAGGCCTCCGCAAATACACCGTGACAGGGGGAGTGCGGATACGCTTTTCAGCAAAGAGGTCGGTCCGTTGCGGTCCATGTTATGAACCGGAGACTGGTTTTCGCTGATGGTTTCGCCGTTTTTTCTGCCGTCGGGTGTTGCGCCGATAATCTGTCCCTGAGCGGCATGGCGGGTCAGGGAATAGAAAGAGGGCATGGCAACGAATCCTTCGGTTCGTGCTGCGTCTTCGAAAGCATCAATCAGGCGGTTTCCGCAAACCGTTGCCCATTTATCAACAGACGGATTGCCGTTTCCGTATTTCGGGAAAGTGTTTAGAATTTCGGCACGGAGATTTTCCTGACCCTCGAAATTATTGTCCAGAATAGTTAGAATCTCCTTATAGGAGAAACGTTTTCTCAAAATTTCCAGAGCCGCCATGCTGTCAGCCATATTTGCCAGCCCGGAGAACATTCTATGCTGCCAACGTATTCCATCGGCACCGCCCCGGTTTACGTCTCTGCATGTTTGAACGCAAGGTTTCATAAAGATGGATTCAAGGTGAAAACAGTAAGTTTTCGAATAAATATCAACTCTGCGGGTCCTGGTATCTTCCAGCATGGCTTGATACGCCTCCTGGTAGAGCAGGTCGGGAATTTCCTCCACATCGTTTGCCCGGAACATGGCGAGCCGGAACCACACAAACGGATTGTCGAAGCAGTCGATACGGGTCATTTTATTATACAGCATTCCGTTTAAATCGACGCGGTTACAGGCAGTGAATGTGTAATTTTCGGCGATATTCTCCTCAATTCCGGCATTGAGCAACTTGTTCAATGTCATCTGTTCATTGAAGAAGTTGCATTGCGATTCCAGTTCAAACGCAGCTTGCCCGGCAAGTTCATAATTCTTATCCAGTCGGAAATTCAGTGTCGGCTGCGGCATTTTGACGATTTTTGCGGCTTCTATCAGCAGCCCGGTGACCTCATTGAAATCAGGTCCTAAAGTCAGATATTGTTTGCTGGAAAAACAGGGAGTCGGTTTTATCGCATAATTGTCGGTTGCCGTACCTGTAATTTCATTGAATTTCATAAGGAAGAACGCAAAGAGTGACACGATTTCCTCTTTCGTATGTCCCTCGCAGTAGGGCAACAAGTACTGGTCAATTCTGCCCGGAGCAAAATCCCGCGCTCCGCAGACGGTACTGCATACAAACTGCATCATCCAAATGGATTGCAAAGCGGAGAAAAGATCGTATGCCGGTTCATAAGGAACCGTACGCAGGGCTTTCGCCATTTCTGTTTTTCCCAATCGGTCTGCAGCATCTGCATACCGATTGCAGAAACGCCTTATGGTTTCTATGCAGCCCTTTGCCTGACGTTCAAAGTATCTGGCTTCTTCTGACTGAATCCGGTCGGCATTCCGGGAGATTTTCTGCATAAGTCCCTTTAATCCGATTTGCAGAATATCCGGCATGCGGATGGTGATATGGCCTTCACTGTTCAAACCGTTATAAGAAAATGGTTCGGTACGGGTCCATTTTCCTTCGATCATCCGTCCGGCAAAAACATCGTCCGGGTCTATGTCCGCAGTTATATTGTCCAAAACAAGTTGAAATTCAGCAAGATAACGTTCTTCGGACGGAAGTGAAAGAACTTCCTTTGCGTGTTCATATAATATGGTTTCGCGTTCAATAAAGCAGTCCGCGTTATCGGAATTCAATATCCGGTTGCGCAGACGTGCCAGTCTGTCAATATCCATGGTTTACCTCCGGTTGCTGATACTATAACGGGAATAAAAGTCAAAATCAAGTACAAAAAGGAGTTTTTTTGTTGAATTTTAACGTTTGCGGGGGTATATTATCAAGCAATTTTTCAAATGTTCAACTTTGCCAGAAACGGATGTTCCTAATTATGGATTTTACGAGCACAAGAAGTAATCAAAACGTCAGTTCCGCTTTCGCTATTTCCAACGGGCTTGCCCAGGACGGCGGATTGTTTGTTCCCCGGACTTTTCCGCAGCTGTCCCCGGATTTTTTCACAAGTCTGATTCCGCTTTCTTATAAAGAGCGTGCTAAAAAGGTATTATCGCTTTTTTTGACGGATTTTACACAGGAAGAACTCGAATATTGCGTGAATGGCGCCTACACCGGGTCCTTTGATAATGAACAGCCTGCACCCTTGAGGGAAGTGCTGAAAGATGTGTTTTCCCTGGAATTATGGCATGGCCCCACATGTGCGTTCAAGGATCTGGCATTGCAGATTTTGCCTTATTTGCTGACAACCGCCGCAAAAAAGACTTCTCCCGGCAGAACAAAAGTGATTTTAGTCGCCACATCCGGCGATACGGGGAAGGCCGCTTTGGAAGGCTTTGCCGACGTACCCGGTACCCGAATCATCGTCTTTTATCCCCAGGACGGTGTTAGCCGTATGCAGAAACTCCAGATGACCACTCAGGACGGTAAAAATGTTGCGGTTTGCGGTATTCATGGAAATTTTGATGATGCGCAAACGGGAGTGAAGTCTATTTTGACCGACTCGGAAATGAAAGAGACTCTCAATTCCATGAATATGGATTTCTCCTCTGCAAACTCCATTAACTTCGGACGCCTTGTCCCGCAGGTCGTTTACTACATCTCCGCATATTGCGATCTCCTGAAAACGCATAAAGTCGCTCCCGGACAGTTGTTCAATATCGCAGTCCCCACCGGAAATTTCGGAAATATCCTTGCCGCTATTTATGCGAAATTCATGGGAATGCCCGTCCATAAATTCATCTGCGCCTCCAATCGGAACAACATCCTTACAGATTTCATCCGGACAGGCGTGTATGACCGGAACCGGCCTTTTTATGTGACGACAAGTCCCTCCATGGATATCCTGATTTCGTCCAATCTGGAGCGTTTGCTTTATCATCTGTACGCAAACGATGTGCAGGCTGTCAATGCGCTGATGTCCAGTTTGAAAGAAAACGGAAAGTATGAAGTGTCTCCCGCTGTCCGTGATTCTCTGCAGCAGCTTTTGTATGGCGGCTCCTGCGATGATGATCAGACTAAGGAAATGATTTCCCGCTCCTATCGGGAAAATGGATATCTTTATGATACGCATACAGCTGTGGCGGCTGACGTTTACCGGAAATATGTCAGTGAAACCGGTGATACCCGTCCTTGTATTATTGCCTCGACGGCATCACCCTATAAATTCGCACCTGCCGTTCTCTCCGCAGTTTACGGAGAAAACGTGCCCGCAGACGATTTTGAAAAGCTCAATTTGCTTTCACAGACTACCGATACCGCGATTCCTCTGCCACTCTCCAGTTTGCAGAATAAGCAGGTACGTCATTCCAACTGCATAGAAAAGAGTGAAATGTGCGCCTTTATTCTGGATTTCCTGAAAAAGGAAACAAAACCGGAGTAATGAACTCCTGCGGATATACCTGCCGAATCCTTACTTGAACCCTAAAAACAGGAAAAAACGTTTTGCGGTAACTGAACCCATAACGATGAAAGTTTGTGCTGTACTATGTCCTGGACTGCATTTTTTCTGATTGTAACTTCCGCAACATTTCATGCCACTTGGAACCTGCTTGCCAAAAAATCGCACATAACTCTGCCTTTCTATACCATTCTCTGCACTATTTGTGCGATTCTCTGGTGCCATACACAATTCTGGACACCTGTCAAGGTTTTTGCTCTTCCACCGCTTTTCTGGCTTATGCTCGCCGGGTCCATTGCCTCGGACTTGGTTTACTGTTTCGGTATCGTTCACGCATACAAAGTGATGGAAATGTCCACTGCTTATCCCATGATGCGTTCTCTGCCACTCCTGTTTACCGCCCTTCTGACTTGTATCTTCGGATGGGGAAAACCGCTGACTTTTTTATCTGTGCTGGGTATGACAATCGTTTTCGCCGGATGCGTGATGATGCCGCTGGCACGATTCTCAGATTTCAGTATAAAAAGCTATGCAAACAGAAATATCCTTTTCATTTTGCTGGTCGCATGCGGTACAACCGGATATACGATATTCGACAGCCAGGCACAGAAGGTTATGGCATCTGTGCTGACAGATGTTTCCAAACTGGCGTTTTCGATTACCTATTATTCTATCCGGACTCTGGTACTTACGGCAACATGCTGGACTTGCGTATTGTTGAGCAGGGAAGCCAGAGCTTGTTTGAAAGATTACTGGAAAAATCGTTGTCTGACTCCCATTTACGCAGGTTGCATTGCCTCTCTGTGTTATGTGCTTGTCCTGCTGTCCATGAACTATGTTTCCAATGTCTCCTACGTGCAGGTCTTCCGTCAAATTGGGCTTGTTGTCGGCGTCGCTGCCGGAATCCTTATTCTGAAAGAACAATGCAATTTTCCGAAAATTGTCGGTGTTTCCCTCATTATTATCGGTCTCATCATTACGGTCCTTTAATAACCATTTCCGTTTGAAAAAATTGCAGGATAATTATGTTTTTGTGTTGTATTCCCTGAAATATGGGTGTACTGTATATAAGAATAATATGGTGGACCGTATTCTTATATCGTAGAAATAAAAAACATCAGGAGATAATATGAACGTTTTGTCTGACATGATACCGCAGGAAACAAGTGAATCCTGTTTCGGGGAAAATCACTTTGTCAAAAACTTGTCTGCGTCTTTATTCTGCTTCGTACTTTGTCTCTTCCTCTGTAACTGCGTCGGAAATAAAGAGCCGGTTGTGAAATTCCCCGGTACGCCCGGTATCGTCACGCTCCCCGGTAATGTGGATATTGAAATGGTGCGTGTGGAATCCGAACCTTTTATGATGTGCGAACGCGACAGCGAAAATGCTACCAATGAAAAAGAGCATTATGTCCGGCTGACTCGTGAGTTCTGGATCGGAAAAACCGAAGTGACACAGGCACAGTGGAAAGCGGTCATGGGTACGAATCCGGCTCATTTCCAATCCTCCTGGGGAAAAATATGGACGTGGTTCCGCGATGACCGCCCTGTGGAGTGCGTAAGCTGGAACGATTGCAAGGAATTTTGCAAAAAATTGAATCAGATGTGTGTCGGAAGACTCCCTGTCGGATACCAGTTCGATTTGCCAACGGAAGCTCAGTGGGAATTCGCTTCCCGTGGCGGTCAGAAGAACAGGGGATATCGCTACAGCGGAAGTAATGATATTGACGATTTGGCTTGGTATTGGAATAATTCCGGCGCAGAAACGCATACGGTCGGAAAAAAAGCTCCAAACCAGCTCGAATTGTTTGATATGAGCGGAAATGTTTGGGAATGGTGTCGCGACTCGTACGAAGAAAATTGTGCGCGTGACCCCGAGTTCCTGAATGGAAATGAAGGAACAAACCGCGTGTATCGTGGCGGTTGCTGGCATGGGCAAGTGCGTTCCTGCCGTTCTGCTTTCCGTGCCTTTGGCGATCCGGCGACCCGTGCTAATGACCTCGGCTTCCGCCTCGCCCTCGTCCCGGTTCAAAAATGATGTTACCCGTGATTGTGCGGGGCTTATTTGAATAGAACCTATGTAGTTAGTGGATAGTGGATAGTGGATAGTGGCGTATTCGTGATTGTGCAAGGCGTGGTGCGTGAATTTCCGCATCACTAAGCATTCAGTAGCAAATCTTAACCGGGAGTTTTTCTTTTTTCAGTTTAGCTCCGCAATGGGGGCAGACTTTCGGGAGTTCCTCAACGATTTCAATCATTTCGGGAGCATCATTTTCAGGATTTCTGACAACCGCGCAGTCCTTGGCAAGTTCATACTTTTTGTCGAAGTCGCACTTTGCACAGGTCATCCGGTAAAATTCCGGACCGGGATTGCGTTTGCGGAAAAACCAGGGGAACTGTATTAGCATGGTTCACCTCATGAATGAAACGTTTTGTGTTGAAAAAAGTACTGAATGAAGTGTCCCGTATTGGCGGGATTGCGCAAGCCGGGATGGTCACAATCCACCGTTATCCGCTGAAAAGGCAGATTATCGGGGAGGCCGGTGTTTTCAAGAAGGACCTTGCCGTCAAATGTTCCGGCGATAATTCCTACTGGCGGCAGGAATACCGGTTTCGGGATTTTGAGCGCATCGGAACTGGGGACCATATCACCAAGAGAAGCATTGAAGACTTTCACAAGATCCACCTCGCCAATCAATGCCAGCCAGGAGCCTTTGTTTGGCGGTCCCAGCATGACAATAGAATCAATGGAACGGCACTCTGCTGCTGTCATTTTTGCAAGTGCATAGCGCAGGAGCAAGCCGCCCATGCTGTGTGTAAGGAAATGGATTTTACCGCTCAGATGTTCATTTCTCAGGCGTGACAGAAATATTTCCGCATGACGTTCGATATGTGTCTCGGAGCTGGGGTAATCGTAGTTCAGAACAGTGTATCCCGCATCGTTGAGCATTTCCGCAAGATCCGTCATGGAGCTGGCGCGGACCCCCCATCCGTGGATCAGAATCACCGTTTCCGCCTTGGATCCGTCATACCGCGAAAAGGAATAGCCATCGTCGAGATAGTTTGCAATAAATGAGGTCGGGCGGTCGTTCAGGAATGCCTCCAATTGCGCCTCATCAATTCCCCAAGCCTGGCGTACATCTGTGGGATCGAGGATTCTCCATTTTCCGGAAATTATGTTTTCCTGGAGTTTCCATCCGTTCACACAATAAGAGTTCCAGCAGACATGGCCTCCGGCTGTCGGGAACGGGATATTGAATGTATTGCGGTTTTTGCAGAGCGTTGCAATTTCACCGCGCTCCACAATTTGCCGGAAGAGTTCTTTGGAATGCTGATTCATTTTTTTTACTCTGATTATCTGCTTAATCCGAGGATTCTTACCAGCATGCGAGGATACCGCTGCGACAGCTGGTTGCGGGCCATGGACTCGGTCAGGGCATTTGTGAGAGTAACCGTTCCCCCGGACCATGCTTGTCCGTCACGGGAAAGCTGATACCGTACAGTCATCTGCACTCTTTCCCCGAAATCAGCCGAAAGGATCCGTACTTTCATGTTTGGGTAACGGCGAGAAATTTCATTTTCCATCATGGACTCGGTCAGGGTATTCGTGAGGTTAACCGAGCCGCTGCTCCAGTTTTGCTCATCGCGTGAAATTTGAAATTGTACCGATGCCTGCACTCTTTTTCCGTAATCAGCCGAAAGGATCCGTACTTTCATGTTCGGATAACGGCGTGAAATTTCATTTTTCATCATGGACTCGGTAATGGCACCGCGCAAATTTACTGTACCGGTGCTCCATGATGAATTGCTGTGCATGGAGGAAATTTGGAAGCAAACGTGAACATTGGCATCTGCCGGAACGATAGGTCGTTCATCATAAGAGGGCATTCCGAATGCACAAAATGAACTTAATGTACTCAACATGATTATAATCCATCCTTTCATCAGAAAATGGCCTCTTCGTCTTCCGGGGTTAATGGAACTGAACTCATTGCTTCAAGGGAGACCCAATAGCAGATGCAGCGCAGGACTTCTTTCTGGTTATCCGTAAGGCCGGGTGTCGCCATCATTTCATTGCAGGAAATCGTCCGTTCCATAGCACTGCGCATTTTCTGAATTTCTTCCGGAGTATGCTTTTTGCGTTCCTCATCCGGCATATTGTTGATAGCAGTCAATGTAGCGCGGAGATCATCCAGATTGTCCGGTCCGGCCTCAAACCAATCGGGGACTTCTCGGAAGAAATCAAGTGTTTTATCCAGCGGATCCGGAACCGCTTTCAAGGTCGCCGTTGCGTCTAATTGTCCGTCAGCATTGTAAACCAGCCATTGGGGAAGTTCATTGTTGTTTTCTTTTTTCATAATTACCTCCTGTAATTTTATGTTGAACGTTAAAAACTCAAATAACAAATGCCATAATCAAGCCAGCCGCTCCGCCGAGGAAGAAACCGAGGATTTGCAGAACAGTCAAATTATTATTGGATGCCTGGACCACGAAATGATGCAGTTGTTCCATATTCATCTTATCGACGGCATCTTCGATTTTTCCGGGAAGATTGACCTTCTCCAGCAGATTATTGCCGTCTCCGCGCAACAGTTTGACGACATACAGCTGCAAGGCGGGCAAAGCTTTCTCCTGAAGCATGGTCCAGAAGGAATCACTGCTCAAAATTTCATCGGCAAAAGCGGGAATTTTGTCTGCGAGGTAATCGCTGGCGTATTTTTCTGCGGATTGACGTTTTTCAAGGAGGAATTGATCGACTTTTGCAGAATTTTCTTCCCGTTCGAGCCAAGCCTTGCTCATCAGCAGAATTTTTGCAAAGTATTCCGCAATTTTATCCTGAGTTTTCTTCTTTTCCAAAGATTCAAGGAGTTCTCTTTCGCCCTTGCGCCAGAACTCTGCGACCTCATCCTCGATGGATTTGCTTGAGAAAATATCCTTGCACCAGCTTAAAAAGGGATGTTCCCTCCGGAAGGAATTTGCAACACGTTCAGTGACCATCATTTTAAAGTCTCTGGAGAAGTTCGGCAGCAGGTCCTTAAAAAGAGATATAGCGTTCTGAACGGTTTTTGATCTGGTATCTGCATTGGTCAGAAAATGATTCGTAACCATCTGGCAAAACTGATTGAATTTGTCATGCGTCATGTTGTCCCGGATAGCTTGAACCGTCAGATTTTGAACGTAGGGGATCACGACTTTCGCAACTTTATCGCTGTGCCGGGCGAGAAATGATTTCACGTAGTCACGAACCCGCTGGACAAAAAGCGGGTCTTTCAGATATTGAAGGGCAATCTTTCCAATTTGAGCGGAGATTTTTTCCGGTTGAAGCAGATGTTTCGGAATCAGAATTCCGAGTTCATGTCCGAAACTCTTTTTCTGGCTGGGAATCACTCCTTGCGGCCAGTACCAGTGTTTTTCATACGGTTTGAAAAGCATCCAGATTGCGATGGCGTTGGTGAGATATCCGACTGCAGCGGAGGAAAAAACCGGAATCAGATATTTTCGTACTACACTTCCGGCAGCGAGCCAGTCGGGGAGATAAACATTTGCGGGAGTTTTGGAAACGATCAGCAGCAGCACCATGAACAGCAAGATGGCGCAACTGGCAATCTTGCAGCACAGATCAATTCCTTTTACCGCATTTATTTTGTTTTTTTCAAGCGTATGTTCCATAAAAATTTTTCTCCGATGTTTGTGATTTGCTCTTAATATACAAGCATACCTGTGCCAAATGATGTCATCTCAGGAATTTTTATTGAAAAAAGTTTATTTTTTATCCTGAAATTGTTTTTGTCAGGATGCGGATGCCAATGAGGAAATCTGTCCGGCTTAACCGAATTGAAAAATCCCGTGGTATTTGTTTCCAAAGTCCGAGTTACGGCATGATCCACATCCAGCTTCAAGGAAGGGAAAAGGATAGCGGTTGCCCGTCTTGTGCCCAATAGTGGCATACGGATGAAATCTTCCTCGAAAACAGAGGTGTTGGGATAGTTGTGTTTCCTTACCCCGGCAATGAATTTCAGTTTCCGCAACAATCGTATGCTTATTTTATCCATGATCTGAATCTTCCTTTGTGCTATGACAAAAATCATTATATCAGAATATAGTGTGCGGAAGCGCAACTTTCAAATGAAAAGACAAAATAAAATCCTCAGATATTCCATATCGTAATCGGTCTGTTGATAGTGGATAGAGGATAGTAGTGGGTGGAAGGTGCCGGGAGTTTCGCATGATTGTTTTGGGCCGGGTAAAAATAGGACCTATAGGACCTATAAGACCTACAGGACTTATATAGACAAGGTGTTTTCGTGATTGTGCGAGGCGGGGAATTGATTAGTGGATAGAGGGGTAGGGAATAAAAATTTGATAAAAATGAAGGATATTCGTCTGGTGTGCCACTTCTTGGCATATCATGAGGATTATAATAGGAGCAAATCAAAAGAATGCCGAATTTTTGAAAAAAAACAAGATATTCGCCTGGTGTGCCACTTCTTGGCACATCCTGCAGGGTATAATATAACAAAAACGAAAGGCAAGTACACATGAGTGATAGAAGTCAACAGGTATTGTTTCAGGAAATGATTCTCGACTTGCATTACCGTCTTTGTCTTGCGGATGCGATGTTCTGCGATACCGCAGAGAATTTTGTCTCAGCAGCCGTACTTGAGGACTGGGAAGGACGCAGTCGGACAATTCAGGGGATTCGGGAATACTCCCAAGCGCTTCAACTCATCAATGTGGATTTTTGCCAGATTATAGATGGAAAGGACGCAGCGTTTCCGGAAGAACTTGGAGGATGGGTCTATGATTCAGCGGATGGAGAACTGAAAATTCAGAATCAATTGGAACGATTGCATGTTATTGCCGAAGGCTTGGATATGGTCCTTAAACGTGAATATTTGCATTTGGAGTCCGGAAAATGAATAAAATGCGATTTGGAGCCATCCTTATATCGACAAACAGGCGTCTGGGGTTTTATCTGTCCCATCGCATGGTGTTGACTGTGCCGCATTCCGGCGTGGTCCGTGCCGTGTCATGCGAAAGATTCGGCAAATGCAAAGTTTTTGCAAGAAATGGTGTTGCGGTCAGCTGTTTTGATGCGATGATGCAGGCGGCACGAGCCGAAGAAAAATTCAAAAATTCGATAAAAATGGTTTGCAAGTTCCTGAATCTTCCGGAAAAATCGGATTTGAAAGACTTATGTAAATACATGGAACGCAAACATGGAGCAGTTATGGAAGATTTTGAAATTAAAACAATACAGGAAGAACCTGAAAACACAACCAACCAACTACGGAGGTCCGAAATGGAAGAAATCGATGTCCAGAATGAGTTCAACAAAAAGTTAGAAGAAGCACGTGCAAAGTTCGGCAGACGCCCGAATATTCTTGTTTGCGGTTACACCGGCAGCGGCAAGAGTTCATTAGTCAGGGCGATTCTCGGCGATGTGGTACCCGATACCGCTATCGGCAACGGCGCACCTCGTACCATGAATTACGACTGCTACGAGAACGATCTTGTAAAGATCTGGGATTCCAAGGGATTGGAACTTGGCGAGACGGAACAGGCGTTCACGGAACAGACCCGTCGGTTCGTGCGTGAAAAGCAAAATGATCCGAATGTGGATAATCACGTTCATTTGGTTTGGTACACGATTCAGGGGCCCGGAGCGCGCGTGACGGATTGCGACAAAAATCTGATCAAAAACATTTTTACCAACCACAATGTGATTGTCGTTGTGACCAAGAGCGACATTACCCGCCCCAATCAGAAAGAAGCATTGAAAAATGTTATCATGGAAACCGGAGTTCCCGAAGAACGCATCATCTTTACCTGTGATGAAGAAGGTGGTGCGGAGGGATGCAAAGAACTGATGAATCTTTCCTATTCCATGCTGCCCGATGCCTACAAGGACGCCTTCATGGATGCGCAGCGTGTTGATAAGGAGGCAAAGATTCAGGCAGTCCGTAACAAGACGGGCAAAGCCAAAGCCATTATTGCCACCGCCACCACGGCTGCCACTACAGCCGGAGCGGTTCCGATTCCGCTTTCCGATGCAGCAGTCATTATCCCGGTTCAGATAACAATGATTGCGAGCCTCGCCGGACTTTACGGTCTTCGCAACGAGGCGATCAAGCAAGCGGCTCTTCCCTTCGTTGCGAAACTCGCGGGGGTATTTCTTGCAACCAGTCTTCTGAAGTTGATTCCCGGACTCGGCAGTGTAGTCAACGCTGGCGTTGCAGCATCTCTTACGGGAGCAATGGGGCTTTACGTGAAGAACAACTTTGAAGAGTGTGCCATCGCAAAGATTGAAAACCGTCCTATGCCTGAACTTGGATTCGACGTGGATTTGTTCAAGAAGTTCTACGCAGATTACAAAAAGAATAATTAACCGACTAAGGAGGAAAAGTAATATGAAACCTAATATTCTGATTTGCGGCAAGACCGGAGCGGGCAAGACCTCTCTCGTTCAGGCAGTCACCCACGCCGGAACGGTTCCGGATGATGCAATTGGTGATGCTGAGGCAACTACACGCGGATTTGATGTCTATGAAACAGAAGTTGCCAACTTCATTGACTGTGAAGGGATGGAACCGGGACAAACCGTCGAGCAGTATTCGAACTTCATCATGGGCGAAATGGTGAAGCGTCTGGACTCCGATTCCGTAGAGAATCTTGTTCACAACATCTGGTACTGCATTGACGGTTCCGGAGCGAGAGTTCTGTCGACAGATGCCCGTTTGATCCAGCAATTTTCCGACAAAGTCCTGCTTGTTGTAACAAAATCCGATATTCTTCGCAAGGAGCAGACAGAAGCAATGATGGCTCAATTGATGGCTTTGCTTCCGGCTGAACGGATCGTCATGATCTCCAGTCACAATAAGACGGGTCTTCAACAGCTGCTCAATAAGGCTCAGACAATGACTGCAAATGCCATTGATGAAGCCAATGAGGAACTTGGCGCCTTCCGTAACCGCTGGGACGACTACTACAGAAGCATGCGCAGATATTGGGAAGTACGTGCATCAGAAGAGGCTGATGAGTATATCAACTGGGCAGCGGGACGCGCTGCGGCAATCGCTCTTATTCCGCTGCCGCTGGCGGATGTGGCTCCGCTGATGGCAAACGAAGCGTACATGATATACCGCATCGGAGCTGCTTACGGTTATGCTGTGGACAAAAGCATTCTGACGATGCTTGCCGGAGTCGCCGGCGGTTCCGTCGCGGGAAAACTCGCGGCAAGTTTTCTGCCGTTCCTCAAAATTCCGATTGCAGCGGGGATTACCTACGGGGTTGGTAAAGCGACCAAAGCGTATTTTGAATCCGGTATGACGCTTGACGTGGATAAGCTCAAGCAAAAGTTTATCGAAGGCGAGAGGGAATCTAAAAACACCAATTGGAAAGACAACAAAATTGAGGAGGATTGAAGCATGGAGGAAAATAACAATACCATCGCTGCTGCTACTGAGAAAACCATCGAATCCATCAAGACCCTGATCAATACCATTGGAAATGATGACGATCTCAAACAGAAACTGGAAGACTTACTCGTCGCCATGACCGGGAAAACGTCCGATTCCCTGGAAGAACAGACTTCTGACCGGGAATCGGAAAGTCCGCAGGAAAACGAAAAAAAGCTTGCCACGGTGGAGGAGGGCGCCGGAAAACCGGAAGACGCGGATAGTCCTGTCGATACAGACGACGGAGAAGAAAAAGACGAGGATATCTCATCCGAATTGGATTCCTCCGATATCTTCAATGGCGATGCGGCTGCCGGTATGTTTGTCGGTTTAGTCGCCGGAGCCGCTATGGTCGGAGGTGGAATTTTGTTGCACAAGCTGATTACAGATGACTGATAATCAGAAATGACAGATGCTGTATTGGGGGGAGGGGACAAGAAAATAGAGAGGTAATTTTCTCCAATGAACGCAGAGTTTTCCGGCACAAATAAAAATAGGACCTATAGGACCTATAGGACTTATTGGTTTTGTAGAACTTATAAGGCGTATTCGTGGT
>CALCCZ010000118.1 GCA_937900075.1 uncultured Lentisphaeria bacterium | reverse complement strand
CCCACCCAGACCTTTGCCAAGGATATGATCGGCGCTGAGGGGTGCTCCATCATCAACATCTCTTCCATGAACGCGTACACTCCCTTGACCAAGATCCCCGCATACAGTGCCGCCAAGGCCGCCGTATCCAACTTTACCCAGTGGCTGGCCGTGCACTTTGCAAAGACCGGCATTCGTGTCAATGCCATTGCCCCCGGGTTCTTCAGCACCATTCAGAACAAGGCGCTTTTGTGGAATCCCGACGGTACGCCCACGGCACGCACCGGCAAGATCCTTGCCGCTACGCCCATGGGTCGCTTCGGTGAACCCGAGGAGCTGTTCGGCGCGCTGGATTTCCTGACCGATGCTAAGGCCGCCGCCTTTGTGACCGGTGTCGTTATTCCCGTGGACGGCGGTTTCTCCGCTTACTCGGGTGTCTGATATGAAGTGAGGTAAATGTGATGGCAACGATGCATCTTGCGGCTTTTGCCGATGAAGTCAGTCAGAATCTGAACGAACAGATCGCCGCCATGGTCGCAAACGGCGTGGAATACCTGGAAGTCCGCGGTGTGGACGGTAAGGGCGTGGCAAGTCTTACCCCCGCCGAAGCCAAGGACGTCAAGGACAGATTGGCCGCCGCCGGTCTTTCCGTTTGGTCCATCGGCTCTCCCGCCGGCAAATCCGATATCAAGCAGGATTTCTCCGTCGAGGCGGAACAGTTCAAGCGTCTTTTGGAAACCGCCCATATCACGGGTGCCAAATGCCTGCGTCTGTTCAGTTTTTACGGTACCGAAGGAAAGCCGGAATACCGTGACGAAGTCATGTTGCGCCTGTCCCGTTTCGTTGAAATGGCCAAGGGCAGCGGTGTCGTGTTGTGCCACGAAAACGAAAAGGGGATCTACGGCGACGTCGCCGTGCGCTGTAAGGAAATCCTGGACGCCGTGCCCGAACTTTACGCCGTCTTCGATCCCGCCAATTTCATTCAGTGCGGTCAGGATATCATGCCCGCCTGGAAATTGCTCCGTTCCCGCGTGTACTACGGTCACATCAAGGATTGTCTTGCCAACGGGACCGTCGTGCCCCCCGGAAAGGGCATCGGCCATATGGCTGAATACCTGCCCGAGTATATTGCCGACGGCGGTCAGGTGCTGACGTTGGAACCCCATCTGCACGAGTTCGTCGGTCTGTCCGGGCTGGAAGCCGAGGGCGAAAAGAGCAAAATCGGCCTGTATCATTTTTCCAATCCCCGCGAGGCATTTGACTGCGCGGTCAATTCTCTGAAAGACATTCTGAAAGGAATTTGATGATTATGAAAATGCAAATCGGTGCTCAATTTTATACCATCCGTGAATTTTGCCGCGATCTGAACGCGTTGGACGAAAGTCTGAAAAAAGTGGCCGATATCGGCTTCAAGTATATCCAGTTGTCCGGCGTTTGTCCCTACGAACCCGAATGGATGGCCGAAAGACTGAAAAAATACGGCCTGTCCTGCCAGCTCACCCATTTTGATTACCAGCGTATCCGCAACGAAACCAACACCATGATCCGCCACCACGATATTCTGGGTTGTAAGTACATCGGTACCGGCGGTTACGGCGGATGGGGCGAAAACTTCTCCGAGGACAAGATGAACGCCTTGTTTGCTTCCATGGTCGAGCCCACCGATAAGATTTTTGCCGCCGGTCACAAGTACATGGTGCACACTCACGACAAGGAATTCACCCGCCTGTCCGACGGTCGGTTGTACATCGAGCATCTGTGCGACTACGCACCCGCCGAAAAGATGGGTATCACGCTGGATACCTATTGGGCACACGCTGCCGGTGCCGATCCCGCCGTTTGGTTGCGCAAGCTCAAAGGCCGTGTCAACTGCGTCCACTTCAAGGATATGTCCATCGACCAGGCCAAGGGCCATATCGTTATGGCCCCCATCGGTGAAGGACTGATGAACTATGATGCCATCCTTTCCGCCTGCGAGGACGCCGACGTGGAGTACGGTTTCATCGAGCAGGACGACTGCAACGGTGAGAACGCCTTCGATTGCCTGAAACGCTCCTACAATTATTTCAAGGCTTTGGGTTATTTCAAATAAATCGCAATAACGTGACCACAAAAGGCACGCGCCGTCGGCACGTGCCTTTTGTGATGCAGCTTGCAATATGCGGCGTCATACGCCCTCTGCTTTTGAAGGGGTACGTCCGTTTCTATACGTTTTTTCGAATTTGTCTAAAATGTCCCGCAAGTTCGAATCCAGTCTGGCGTACGTCTGCTCGGCGATCCACGCAGGAATGCCGTAGTATTCTCCCGCAACGGAGCAGGTGATAGCCGCCAGCGTATCACTGTCACCGCCGAGCGAAATGGCGAGTCTCAGCGCGTCCTCAAAGCCTGTCGATTCCACAAAGCATTGAAATGCCTGCGGTACAGTGCCTTGGCAAGTCTCGTCGAATCCGTAGTCCTTTCGGATATTGTCGCACGTGAAATTCGCGCTTTCCATGATCGGATAGTATTTTCGCATGCAGTCAACGACGTATCGCTTGCTGAAATTTCGTGCCGTCTTGATTGCCATCGCCACCGCCTCAGCGCCTTTTATGCCCCAAGGATGATTGTGACTGACCTCTGTCGCTTTACGCGCCGTATCCTTTACGGATATATCGCTGTCCGAAACGTACGCAACGGGACTGATCCTCATTGCCGCACCGTTTCCGAAAGAGTTGTAGGGAAGATGATTTTCTCCCAGGATCCATTTTGAAAAATGACCGCCGTACCCGCAATACGGATACTTTCTGCCGACGCTTACCATCGTTTCGGCAAAGTCCGTTTTGTCGGTCAAGGCTTTCGCAACGACAAGCGTCATCACTGTGTCGTCCGTGAAAAAAGAATTATCACTGAACAACGGAAAATCTTTTGTTTTGATGTTGTCAAATTCATAGACAGAGCCGACGACGTCTCCTACAATCGCACCTAACATCTTTATACCTCCGAGTTTTTTTATTTTTCGTCCTTGTCATACTTGTACTGTTCGAATTGCCTTTTTGCTTTTTGCTGATCATAGTATAGCACGATCTTGCGGGTATTTGGTCGCTTGCCGGGCGACAATTTCGGGACGCGTACAAAACGGCATAAAAAAACAGCGCAGTTTGATATGTCTTCTTCCCGTATTCCATATCAGCCTGCGCTGTTTTGTGTTACGTTATAACGGTTGGTTATAGGTGGCGTAATCCGCGTTGACACCGTCCTTGCCGTAGGTGACGAGGTGGTTGTTCGTGCCGTCGCGGTTGACCATCCACAGGGAAGAGTATTCTCCGTTTACGGCGTGGGTGTACACGATATGCTCGCGGTCCGGCATCACCAACACGCGGAAATCCCACGCGCCTTCTTTGAAGGGCGTCAGCGGCGTTACTTTGCCCGTGACGAAATCATGGATGACGAGGTGCGCACCGCCGCGCGCCATTTCGGGCGCATAGGCGTTTTCGCGGTGATTGCCGAGTTCGGGACAATACCTGGCGTCGGGATGAGAACCTTCCGCACACAGGGTATAGACGACTTCGTGATCGGACAGAAACACCGGACAGTTGGAGCCGCCCCAGCGGCTGTCGGCGGGGCCGAAGGCCGTGCCGAAGTAATGGCTTTGGTTTTCCGTCAGATACCGCACTTCGCTCCCGTCGGACGCGGCGATGACCACGTCGGAGAAATAATGGGCCGGGTCTTTGTCGCAATAGCAATCCTGAAACAGGAGATACTTGCCATCCGAAGACCATTCGGGACCGAACATCAGATGCCCGACTTTCGCGTGGATCAAACGGCGTTCCCCCGTGGCAATGTCGTATACGTTGACGGCGTAGGCACAACCGGCAGGGCAGAATTCGTTATCCACATTGGTCAGGTGAAAGGCGAGTTTCTTTTTGTCGGGGGAGAGAGACATACCGTAGGTAAATCCGTCGTTCCACAGTAACTTGTGTTCCGAGCCGTCGGCGTTGCAAAGCCACATGGCGTTGTTGGCGTTTTCGGTGGTTTCGGTGACGAGGAAACGGTCTTTATCCAATTCAAGCGCGGCCAACTGTTTGTGATCTTTCCAGGCGGTGAACAGATCCTGCGTTTCTCCGGTGGCGGCATCGTAATACACATCCACTTGAGTCTTGCTTTCTGCTCCACCGGTAACCATTTCGTCCACATGCAGAGAGGCAAAGGTTTGAGTCTGTCCTGTAACACCATTATCCCCGATTACGAATGTTCCGTCCGCCATGGTCGCATCCGTTTTGATTGTTACCGCAACCTTGGAAAAACCATTATTATCCAAATTTGTCTTGATAGCACCGACAGCATAAGACGTTGTAGCGGAACCTTCTTCTGTAAAGTAGGTGATATTTTCGACAGTGGAAGCGATGCTTTTTGCGGCTGCCTCGCCATTGAAAGCGGTAAGCCCGTAATTGTAGATTTTTCCGCCTACATTAAATTCTTTTGCTGCTCTCGGTGGCTGTGACACCCAGTCATAGTTAATGGCAATACTGCTCTTATCCAATGAGTTGCTGTAGAAATAAACCGTACCGTCGTTCTTTTCAATGGTCCAACCCTGAATAGAAGGAATATTGATACTTCCAGAGTCCCCGGAATCATCCGTCTGAAATAGCAGTTGTCCGCCACCGGTTCCGGAAATCGTTCCAGTTGCGTTTGTCCCGTCAAGCATCAGATAGACGCGGTTTGTGTCTAATTGTTCAGGATTAAACCCTCGGAAATCAACATAAAATGTTGCCTTGGCACCATCAATATTAAAATTTCCGGTATAAGCCAGACTGCCGTTCCACTTGACGCCGATTTCGTCACCGTCACCGGGGGCTCCAATAGTAAGATTATTCACTTTGGATTGTGTTTCCGCAAATCTTGCCTGGAATCCTTTGATGGATCCACCACCGAAAATCGTAGTATCACTTCCAGGTTTAGTAATCAGCGTCAGATCGGTGACACCTGCTTGCGCTTGCAGAGTCCCTATCGCGCTTTCCAAACTGTCAAAAGCATTGGTTTTATAGGTGTACTCAAATGTACTGCCCGGGTTCAGATAATCCTCCAGCGTTACTTTCGCGCCTTCCGCTGTCCCTTCCCATCCTGAATTTACAGCAATCCTTGCCATATTGTACGTCCTTTCGCTGAGATAAACCCCGGATGCAGTTCTCACGATCCCGTATCCAAGTGCTTCCATCTCATCAGTTATGTTGAAATTTATATATTTGTTTCCATCTGCCGTTTCTGCAATTTTATACGTGCCTTCTATCCGGTCAATGTCTTGCAGTGAAACATTGACCTGCAATTCTGTACCATCCCAAAACCACCGGTACTCATCTTCTATCCATTGCCATTCCCCGGCGATACTGTTTATTTTCAGTAAAGCTGTTTCGCAGTCGGTATCCGCTGTAATAACCGCATCCACGTGGAAATCCGAATTTTCCGCCCGGACATCGATGACATCGGCAAAAAAAAACTGTCACCCGCAACCGTTACGGATGAAACGCTGTTCTCTTCCGTGGAAAGCGCTTCATTGATATGAAAAACTGCGCCGTCCGTCAGAATCAAAGATCCGGAATGGAAGACGGCATTTGTGCCCTCAAGCCCGGCACTATTTTCCACGTGACACTCAGCGCCGTTAAAATCCAGTGTCTCGAACGAAAAACAGGTATCATTGTCCATCAGGTGCATCGTCAGTCCGTTTCCCAAATCTGCAGACTGCGATTGAATCTGTGCAGCGCCGGAAAGCGTGAAACACATTTTTCCCGCATCAGAAGCGGACAATTGAAAACTTTCCATATCGCTGAACATGGTTTCCGACCCGTCAACAGAGAGAAAAACGTTTTTCCCTGATTCCGCATTTCCGGCAAGAGTACCGGAAAAAGTTCCGCAAAAAGAAAATCCCATTCCGTTTTCGCCTGTTTGAAGCACGCTCGCAACACTTCCGCCCGTCCAAGTCAGGTTCTGGGCATTACTGCCAACATTGACAAAAAGCAACGCATCGTATTGGGTGGCAGGAATTTCCGCCGAATGCTCCAGGATATAAGACACGGCATTCTCCAAAGTGGCGAATGCGTTGATTCCGAAAGAAAAACCTTCGGGCAGAACGCTTTCTTCTGTCCATTGGCTGTTCAGACGGAATTCCGTTGTTATTCCTGTACCTGCACTCATTGAAAAACTCCTGAATCACAATAAAATGACGCATTATGATATATATTCTATCCTAAAAAACAAATTTGTCAAGATGAAAACAGAAACTCTTATAAAGAAAATACGAAAAAATAGTGAATAGTGGATAGTGAATAGTGAATAGTGGGGTATGGGAAATGCCGGGACCTATTTGTGATTGTGCAAACGGGATGGAAAAATAGGACTTATAGGTTTGCGATGGAAAACCGCCGGGACATATTTGTGATTGTGCGAACGGGATGGATGGATGACCTCACGCAAACGTTGTGTACGGAGATGCGCCGCAGAGCGGCTTCCTCCGTGAAGGGTTCGGGTCGCCCCGTTGGGGCTCAAGAGGTTTTGGTTGCCGTAAACCAGGGGTTGCGCCGCCTTCGGCAGCTCCCCCCTGGCTATTATCGTGCCGCCCCGTTGGGGCTACGGGTGGAAAATGCCGGGAGTTGTTCGTGATTGTGCAAACGGAATGGGCGCGGTATGGAAAATGCCGGGAGTTGTTCGTGATTGTGCAAACGGAATGGAAAAATAGGACTTATAGGACCTATAGGACTTATAGCTTTGCCGGACAAAACTGGAGACCATTGCGTGTTCGTGGTTGCACGGGCGTTGTGGTGCGCGGTATGGGAAATGCCGGGAGTTGTTCGTGATTGTGCAAACGGGATGGAAAAATAGGACTTATAGGACCTATAGGACTTATAGCTTTGCCGGACAAACCTCCAATCTCTATCCCCTAACTTCTTCTGTTTGCCAGTCGGATAGTTTGCCGCTGTCCGTATCGAAATTCGCACCGACAAGAGTGATTTTTTTAGGTGAGAGCAGATAGGGCTTGAAGTATTCTTTCTCCTTGATTTGAGACAAGGCGGAATCATCTTTATTCAGTTTGAATTCAAAAAGATAGATGAATTTATCCGTTTCTATAACGGCATCGATTCTGCCATCGCATGTCCGGGATTCGGCATGGATATTAAATCCAAGTAGTTTGAAAATGGCGAAAAAGATATTCTGGAAATTCGCTTCCTCTTTGCGATGCACATCGTAGGGAATACCGGCGAAGAAAACTTCCATAACCTCTTGAAACTTCGGCAAATCTCCGGCGACCACGGCATCGAAAAGACGGTCGCAGAAATTCACCATATCTTCCCGGGATTTTCCGGCATAAGCATTTAATAGCCAGACATTGAAAGACTCTTTTACCTCGTGATTGGGGAAATCCAGCCGGTACCGGATTCGCCGGGATATTGTTTCGGCGGATTTGATGGTCAAATATCCCGTCTGCAGCATCAGCGTCACCGGAGGAATATCGTCAATTTCAAACGAACTGAGGGTATAGGCGCTGACCGGCTCCGCCAGCACCTGTTCCAGATTTATTCTCTTCTGCCTGATCAAATTCAGCAGAAAGGTCGGCGTGCCGGTTTCAAACCAGTAGTTGCGGAATTTGCCGCCGTTGATGAAGAAATTGGCCAGAGAAACCGGGTTGTAAACCCGCTCGGCATTCTCTTCAAACCGATAGCCGTCATACCAGGATTTTATCTCGGCGAGAAACTCCTCGTGCGGCAAATCCTGCTTCTTTTCCGCGGCGGTGATCCACTCGGCGAAATTGGTTTCAAATTCCGTCTGAGTATAGCCCAACATGGTCGCATAATCCGCATTCAGGGAGAGATCCTGCAGATTGTTCAAATCCGAAAACAGCGAGACATGACAGAATTTGCTGACTCCGGTGATAAAGACGAAACGCTCCTGCGCATTGCAATCTTTTATCGTGGAGTAAAATCCTTTGAGAATCCTCATAATTTGCGGCAAATCCGGATTAGTGATGTTGTCCAATATCGGTTTATCGTATTCATCAACCAGAATTACTACCTGCTGATTACCGGAACTCATGTCGGTGTTCAAATCAGGTATCTGGGCTCATGCATCACTTGCCCTCTTGCTTACCCTGCTGATGATGCTGATCTACTATCTCCTGCCCTACACAGGCCAGCAAGCAGAACTGCTTCCGCTCATGCAGAGTTATTTCATCATGCTCTTGCCATCGCTCCCCATCCTTGTGATGACCGGAGTGTTTAAGCCGTTCTACGACAGCATCAATGACACGAAGACATCGATGTGGATCATGCTGGCAGGAAACATCTGGAATATCATCTTCAACTGGATCTTTATCTTCGGCAAATGCGGTTCACCAGAAATGGGCATTGCCGGAGCCGCTCTTGCCACCGCCACCTCACGCGTGTTCATGCTCATACTTTACCTCTTGGTCTTCTGCATGCACAGGCGCTATGGCCAGTACCGTGAGTTATTGAGCGGAGCACGAGCCACCACTACCGAGTTCTGTCAGCTTTGGCGACTTGGCTTACCCATTGGCATACAGATGAGCATTGAGGTAGCCTCCTTTGCAGGAGCATCGCTCTGGCTGGGATGGGGAGGCGAGACATGGGATGCCGTCTCGTCACTTGCCGCCTATCAGGTCATGGCACAGGTGTCGAGCATGATCTTCCTTTTCTTCATTGGCATAGGCAGTGCCATAGCCATCCGTGTCAGCAATAGTCATGGCCGACATAATCGCGAAGCAATCTTGATCTCTGCAAAGAGTGGATACCAGATGATCGTTGCCGTGAGCATCGTACTCACCGCT
>CALCCZ010000117.1 GCA_937900075.1 uncultured Lentisphaeria bacterium | reverse complement strand
CGAAAGCCTGTTACAATGTTCATGGTATCGGCTGGAATGACCTGCGGGAAGCACCGGAATTTCCGGAGATCTGGCCCGTCTTGAGCCGTATGTTGAGTACGGCAGATTATGTGGTTATCCATAATGCCCCTTTTGATCTTGGACACCTGCGGGCAGTTCTGGAACTCTATCATCTTCCGGCAATCCGTTTTCCGTATGTTTGCTCTCTTGCCGTAAGCCGGGAAAGGTTTCCGGAAATGGAATCTCATTCTTTAGATTCTGTTGCGTCATATTTTGACCACTTTTTTGAACATCACGATGCTTTGGAAGATGCCATTGCCTGCGCGACAATCCTTTTTAAGATGAAATTTGAGAGAAAAAACGAGAAGTCGTTTGATTTTTGTTGCGAGTGAAAACATATTATTTTTTGAACAATACCTGTTTAATATTTGGAGAGTAAGGAATGGAAAATTTGATTCTGACCGGTTGGGGATGGAAGGATTATGCGTGTGCCGCAGCACTGGCTCTGCGGTATTGGAAAAAGGCTGATATTTTCGGCATGAGTACGCGCCGTCTGCCGGAATTTCTGAATGAAGCGACGAAGTACAAAAATATTGTGATTCTTGGAGTTGGTCTGACAGGCAATCCGGAACTTCTCGGAAAAGCTCTGAAAAAATTGAAACAGCGTAGGGTTCAGGTTTCCTGGATCAGCGCACTTGAAATTCCAGCTTCTGTACCGGATGAGGCTGTGGAAAATTTGGACGTAAAGATTAATTACGATTGCCATTATCTTACCGAAGCGGTTGGCTGCACTTATAATAACTTGCCGTGCGAAGACCTTCTGCCACTGGTAAAAGGAAATAATCAAGACCAGAAAGTACTGCAGTACCAGCAGCTTATTGAGGCGGCGATGTACTCCTACCGGAACTATCAGGATGAAAAATCTTACGGGGATGCTATCCGGCACATCGCCAACTCTGACCCGGACACCAAATGGTCCGAATCCGAGCGTCAGTTGGTAGAGCATTACAAGCGCTATGGCAACCGGGAACTGGTTGGCAAAAGCCCAGCCATGCAGGACGTTCTGGAAAAAATCAACATGGTGGCGAATCACGTGCATGCACGTGTGCTGATTTGTGGCGAAAGCGGGACTGGAAAAGAAACTGTCGCACTTCAAATCCACAATAAATCCACACTCAAAAAAGAACCGTTCATTGCGTTCAACTGTGCCAGTGTTACCCCGAATCTGCTGGAAGACCGTTTCTTCGGACACGAAAAAGGGGCGTTCACCGGGGCAAACGAAATGAGACGAGGTCTCTTTGAACTGGCAAACGGCGGAACGCTTTTCCTGGACGAAATTGCAGAACTCCCACTGGAAGCCCAGGGAATCCTGCTCCGGGTGCTGGAAGGCGGTCGTTTCACCCGGCTCGGCGGCAGTACGGAAATCGAGACCGAGGTGCGGCTGCTGACCGCGACCAATAAGGATCTCGCCGCAATGGTACGCGATGGCAAGTTCCGTGAAGATCTGTTTTACCGTCTGAACGTGGTGCAAATCCGCGTTCCGGCGCTTCGGGAACATAAAGACGATATTGACCAGATTGCCAACGGCTACTGGCTGAAGCAGCACAAACACCGCTTGGGACCGGAACAGATCGAGGCCTTGAAAACATACGATTATCCGGGTAATGTCCGGGAACTGTTCAACCTTCTGGAGCGAGCAACCGTCCTTGACGAGCAAGATTTCAACCGTCTGCTTGCCGAACACAAGCAGATGACCGCCAGCTTGTCGCAGAAGACTACAGCCGAAGTCCCTGACGAACTGGATGCGGCAATTCGGCTGCACGTGAAGCATGTCTACGAGAAGTATAACAACAACCTGAGCAAAACCGCCGAGGCACTGAAAGCCACCCGGAATACTGTCAGGAAATATCTGAAGTAACGGTTTTCAGCATTTGATAAACAACAAACTTTTGTCAGCAAAAAACTGCATAACAGAATTGGAGGTATTATGGAAAAGAAGTACGTGAAGAAACTCGCGGAGATCGTTGAAAAACTGAAGACGGCCGATGACCGCGAGGCACATCGGATTTTAGCCCGTTTGCAGTATGGGACGTTTTTGCACAAAGCCGCCGCAAGTTTGGTGAAAAAGGATTTCTCCCTCGATAAGGGAGAATCTATTGTGCTGCTCGCCCATGCGCTCCAGCAGGACAGGAACGGGCTGAATGTCGTTCTTCGTCACGGGTTCTACTACTGCTGGTACAACGGCAAAAGCGGGAACATCGCGGAAAAAATATCCATTATCGTTGACTGTTCCAATCTGAAAAAGGTCACCATGATGATCGCCCATACAGAACAAAAGCGAACCAATATGTTGAACATTGCTGATTTCGTAACTGCGCCGCCTGCGGAACTTAAGTCCATCGCTGACGGTCTCGAAGGTTTTTCCGAAAAGAAACCGGGATTGTGGGTTCGGCCGCTGGGCGAAGTCAGGAATCTTGCCCAGGCAAAACGCCTGTTCAAGCCCATTTGGGACGAGGTTTTCAATGCCATCGAACCTTTCGGGGATGCCTGGTAACAACTTAAGCAAGACCGCCGAGGCCCTGAAAGCCGCCAGAAACACGGTGAGAAAATATTTGGAATGAAAGGTAACTTGATTTAAACAGGGATAATTGAGGTTCGACTTGCAATAGAAAGAATATCGATGTACATTATAGCATGAATAATATTGTAGATGTTCATGTGAAGAGATTTTTAAACAGCAACAAACGGAATTTCTGTCAAAAAGGTATTGATAGAGGTTTCCTAAAGCATCCAAAGGAGGTCAAGGGTGAATGATGAAGAATGCAATAAAGCCGGCAGATTCTGTCGGGAAAATAAAACCAATAAATCAGAAAGGAAACGATTATGCCAAGAAAAACCAAGATGCAGGAAAAGATAGATAGTTTGATGGATAGATGGAAAAAGTACTCAAAAACAAAGTGGTCTAGGGAACCTTTCGTCACGGATGGAAAATTCCCTCAATATGAAAAACAGAAAATCCGCCGCCGCGTTTCTTCTGCTTGCGGCACTGATGACCGGTTCCGTGCTCTCCTGCGGCAGCACGGAGAAAGCACCCGCGGAGGAAGGCTCCGCCGTCCATGGTCGAAGATCCCTCGGGGCGAACCTCCAGAAGCAGAAGGGCGGTGTCGT
>CALCCZ010000116.1 GCA_937900075.1 uncultured Lentisphaeria bacterium | reverse complement strand
AGTATCTGAACGAAGTAGACACCTTGACCGTGATGCAGAGGGAAATGCTGTTGCGCGGATTTTATACGCGTCCGGATCCGCTTCAAGCCAGTCCGTCCATTAGCACAAAGGCTATTGTGAAACTCAAAATCGCCCAGAACGCAAAAACAGGTCTGCATCATCTGCGGTTCGCGGGCAATGGCGCCGTTTTCAACCCCGTTCCATTTTTTATCAGTGACAAAGACGAATTTTCCGAATCCCTTTCGCTGCCGCCCCCCGCAACAAATCCTGTGCCCCGTGTCATTCTGCCTTCCGTTCTGAATGGTCAGATACTGCCGGGTGAAACCGATTTGTTCCATTTTCAGGCGGAAAAAGGAAAAATTTATACATTCCGTCTGTACGGACGAGCTTTGCTGCCGTTTATCGGAGATGGTGTGCCGGGACACTTCCAACCTGTACTGCAAATCAGAAATAAACAGGGAAAAGAGCTGGCTTTCCAGGATGATACTTATTTCGATCCGGACCCGGTTCTGACATTTACCGTACCGGAAAACGGAGAATATACGCTCGCTGTACGGGATGCCATCTACCGGGGACGCGAGGATTTTGTTTATCGTATTGATGTTTCAGAGGGTACTTACAGATATTCATTTCTGCCACCCCCCGACTGGAAACTCCCGATTCAAAAAGCAAAAGACTCTGCATCGGGAATTATGGTGCCGTTTCCTTGTGCCGTGGAAGGCACGATCCTTCCGGGCAAGACGCAGAAAATCGTATTTAATCTGAAAAAAGGAACGGAGGCGGTGTTGGAAATCTATGCGCGCCGCGCATTGTCCCCTCTCGATTCCAGATTGACCGTTTTTGCACCCAGTGGAAAACGGATTGCCGAAAACGATGATTTCCCGCGTCCGAAGGTCGGTCCTGTCTATCATTATGCTGATTCCTGGCTGCGTTTTACTGCACCGGAGGACGGATTTTACACCGCAGAAGTTACCGATACGACCAGTGCCGGCGGCAACGATTACCGGTACTGGCTCAGAATCAGTGAACCGCGCCCGGATTTCCGTATTTGGTCAGTTCCATCCGGACTTAACCTTTCCTTGCTCGGCGGTTCCACTCCTGTCGGTTTTGTAGTGGAACGGGTGGATGGTCATAAAGGTGATATTGTCATTCAGGTGAATGATACGCAGGATATCGTTATTTCCGGCAGCAATCTTCTTCCGTATGGTGACAAACGGGCAAACTCGTTTGAGTCTGTTTGCGGTCTTCAGATGCCGTTCCCGGATTGTGCAAAGGATTTCCTGACACTGTCAATCCGCGGTAAAAAAACAGATAAACGCATGGAACAGCTTCACTTGACTGCCCATTCCGGCAATGTTATGCATCCGGTGGTTCCCGCAGACGAGTCTATGCAGGCGTTTGCGTACAATCATCTGATTGTTTCAGACGACTGTTTTTCTGTGAAAAGCTGGAGTCATGGCGGCAGATTTCTCTGGCGGAAGGATACGAAAACTGTACAGAAAATCGCTCCGGGACAGGAATTGACGCTGGAAATCGATGTTCGGGAAAAAATCGTGCCGGATTCCTGTAGCGCAGAACTCTTTGCTCCGCCTGCCGGGTTTACTCTGCTCAGCTGCAAACAATTGCCGGTGGAAATGTCCTCTGCCAAACAGGGGAAGGGGGGCGGACAGCAATTCTTCCGCATTGTGCTGAAAGTGAAAGCGGATTCCGCCATGAAGCCTTGCCGGTTCAATCAGATTGTGCAGGTTCATTTTATGCGCGAAAAGCTGGATAAAACCACAAATACACGGAAGCAGAGCAAAGGAAGTGTTTTTCTTCCGGCACTGCTGTTTCAGGTAGAGAAACCATGACAGAGAAGTGACCAACCGTGGTTTACTCCGCTTTTTCCGACAGAATGGCGGATACACGTTGGAAGGATTTTACATAAACATCCCATCCCTGCAGGTGTTCGATCATGAACGGCATGTCGGGATCTTCGGCTGTCGCAAGTTCTGCGTAGTGACGGATGTCTATTTCTCCGTCACAGCAGGAGACCTCGTCCAGATGCAGAGTCAGTTTATTACCGATTTTTGAATCCTTGACATGGCAGGCGCGGATTTTACCTTTCAGCAGACGGAAGCATTTGTCCATGAATTCGCGATTGAAAAAATAACGAGCCGGAGAATTGATCATATTGACAATATCAAGGTGAACTGCGAAACGGTCATGATTGACTGCCTGGATGAGTTCCAAATATTGTTCCGGTGAATCCGGGATCATCCACGGCATCGGTTCAAGTGTATAATAGGTTCGAACCGGTTTGACACTTTCGAGAATTTCGATTATGCTGTCACGTACGCGTTTCATGGCATCCGCCCCGTAGTTTTCGCGGTAGGGACCATCCCACTGGGGACCGCCGTTTGTACCGGCAATATTGACACAGCATCGCGCGCCGACATAATCTGCGAAAGCCAGTTTTCGTTTACAGTTTTCCAGATTCTTTTTTGCCTCATCGGGGGTGGCAGACAGCGGATTACACCATGCTCCGACCTCGGCAATATTCCAGTCCATTGCCTTGCAGAGAGCCAGATAGCGGTCAGTCTGACTCTCCGGTGTGTTTTCATTGCAGGGTAAAACCACGGAACGTACGGAAAGAGCCGAAAGAATTTCCGCCCATTCATCGGGTGATGAATGAGGCGGATTGGAAAGCACGCCAAGTTTCATGATTGTTCTCCGGTTTGAATTTCTGTTTTAAGAATGTTAGTGGAATAATATGAACCCTCAACCTGTCTTTTTCAAATCCGGAAATGACAACTTCAAAAAAAAGTTGATTGCCCGTGTAAACGCACTTTTGTCAGATGAAGTGCAATATATGTTTTTCAGAGGGACTGCTTCGTTTTACAAGGTACAAGGGACATATTTTTT
>CALCCZ010000115.1 GCA_937900075.1 uncultured Lentisphaeria bacterium | reverse complement strand
CCTACCTACCTACCGCGCAAAGCGTAGTTTCGCCGCGTCTTTTTGTCAACCGCATTTTCCGAAAAATACCCCAATACCGAAATACCATCACACTCACGTGAACGATCCCCCTGTGAGTGCGGTGGTTTATTTGCATCCGTTCCGACGAGATCCCGACGGATGATGCACCAGACTCTGTACAACAGATTATTTCTGAAAAGATAGATAAAACCCCTTATGAAAGGAATTTGCAACATGAAAAAAAAGGTTATAAGTTTATTATTAGCGGCTTTGATGGTCGTCTCGCTCCTGCCTGTGACAGCATTTGCCGAAGGTGAGACTATTGCGGATATTCTTCCCGACGTTTTTCCGACAGATAAATTTACTGCATGGGTATGCCGTTCATTGTTCTTTTCAACTTCGGGAGTGCAATTCTCAGAGCTGTAGGGGATACCCGCAATCCTATGTGTTATCTTATTTATGCCGGATTTCTGAACGTAATTCTGAATCTCTTCTTTGTTATTTGCCTTCACATGGATGTTGATGGTGTTGCGCTGGCTACAGTAATTTCACAAGCGCTCTCCGCTTTTCTGGTCATCCGGAATCTGCACAAAACGCGCGACTGCTGCCGTTTCCGTTTTCATGCTCTGCATGTTGCGCCGAAAATTCTGCGGGATATTCTCTGGATTGGTCTGCCTGCCGGTATTCAGAGTGCTTTTTTCTCTATTTCCAATGTAACAATTCAGTCCACTGTCAATTCTTTCGGTTCCACCGTTATCGCAGCCAATATGGCGGCAATTGTCATTGAAAGCATCATCTATACCGGTTCCTTCGCATATCATCAAACAGCTATCAGTTTCACCAGTCAGAATCTCGGCGGCGGGAAATTCAACCGGATTTGCACAAGTTTCTGGTACTGCATGCTTCTCACTACGGTTATCAATACCGTAATGGGCTTGACCGGCGTTTGCTTCGGTCCTGAAATCTTGGGTTTCTTCAGTAAGGATCCGGCTATTATCCCGTACGGGATGGTTCGTATGAAATATCTTTTCACATTCTACGCACTGTGCGGCATGATGGATACCGTAAGCGGCACCTTGCGGGGACTTGGATTCTCCATTCAATCTGCGGTTGTTACGATGATAGGAGTCTGTGTTCTGCGTGTCACATGGGTCTTTTTTATCTTCCCGTTGAACCCGATTCTGGAAAACCTGATGATTTCCTACCCAATATCCTGGGGACTGACCGCCGGAGCCAACGGAATCTTCCTCTACTTCCATTTACGGAAGCTCAAAAAACAGATGGTCTGTGCTGCTTAAGCATATCGGGAGTTTACTCCGGATTGTGTGCGTTGATTTTCTTTTCCTTGAGTCCATTTTATCCCCGTTTGAACTTGCAACGCCGTTCTTTTTGTGCTATATTATGGTCTAAATGATTAAGAATACCGGGACCCCGAAAATGAAAAAATACCTGTTCATCATCATCATTCTACTTGTGTCCGCAACAGCAGGGACACTGTTTTATCTGCACGAAAAAGCGGAAAGCAGACAGGAACACGAACTGACTTTATACGGGAATGTAGATGAAAAATATGTCCAGCTCTCTTTTCAGTACAGCGAGCGGATTTCCGAACTGAAGCCCGAAGAAGGCGTATTTGTCAAAAAAGGAGAATTATTGGGCAAACTTGAAACCATTCGTCTGGAAAAGGAAATGGCAGCTGTACTTGCGGAAATCACGGTACAGAAAGCCGCCATTGAAACGGCACGGATGCAATATGCGAGAATGACAGCGGGCAGCAGGAAAGAGGACGTAGCCATTGTACGTTTCATTATAGAAGCAATCAAGGCGAAATTACAGGCTGCACAACTGGCGGACGAACGTCAGAAAACGCTGGTTACAGCAAATGCGACATCAATTCAGAATACGGAAATTGCGCGTTCGGAACGCCAATTTCTGACCGCATTGCAGGACGGAGCAGGAGTATTGCTTCAGCGTTTTCTTTCCGGCGAACGGCAAGAAGACATCCGAATAGCCGAGGCGAAATGGAAACAAAGTCAAGCTGTGTTAGAGAGGCTGACGGCACAAAAGAATATATTGGAACAGAAGATCAAAGATGCGGAACTGATTGCTCCCTGCGACGGCATTGTCAGAAACCGTTTGGCAGAACCGGGCGAAATGACAACGGCACAGAAACGAGTTCTGACCCTTGCCATAATCAATCCGAAGTGGATCCGTTGTTATCTCCGTGAAACCGATTTGGCGAAAATCCGTATCGGGGATAAAGCGGTAGTCCGATTCGATGGAGCCGATAAAGAATTTGAAGGCAGAATCGGCTTCATTTCACCGAATGCGGAATTTACGCCCAAGAATATTGAAACGGAAGAGTTGCGGACACATCTGGTTTACGAAACGCGGATTTATGTCGATGATGCGGAAAACCTTCTGAAACTGGGCGCGCCTGCCACGGTCCGTTTTCCCGGTGTTATGGTAAAATAACGATTTGGATTTCCGCATTATGGATACTGTTATTTCCTGCCGGAATCTTCTGAAAAATTTTACCAGAGGGAAACAGTCTTTCACCGCAGTAAACAATGTATCCTTCGATATTGCCGAGGGGCAGATTGTCGGTCTTATCGGACCGGACGGAGCGGGGAAATCCACAATACTCCGTCTTCTGACAGGTTTAATGAAACCGGATGGAGGCAGTGCGGTAGTTCTTGGCTATGATACGCGGACAGGCAGCAAAGGAATTCAGGATTCAATTGGTTACATGCCGCAGAAATTCGGTTTATATGAAAACCTCAGTATCGAAGAAAATCTGGAACTGTACGCCTCTTTGCACCAGGTCCCGAAGAACGAACGGAAAGCCCGGTTCCAGCATTTGCTGGAAATGACCGGTCTGGAACGATTCCGGACACGTTTGACCGGCAAACTTTCCGGCGGGATGAAATCCAAGGCGGCAATCATCTGTTCGCTTACATTTATGCCGCGTCTGTTGCTGTTGGATGAACCGACAGTAGGCGTGGACGTACTGTCCCGTCGTGAGTTATGGCAAATGCTGAAAAAGGTGGTAAAAGAAAATAAAATCACGATTTTCGTCAGTACCTCTTATATGGATGAAGCCGACTATTGCGATGAGGTTATCATTCTTTCCGATGGAAAAGTGGCCGCCAGGACTCAACCGGAAAACATCCGACAGTACGCGAAGCCATTTGTGCCGGATCCGAATTTCGAACAGGGATTTCAGGTTCTGCTCACGGGTCATGTACTGCCGAAACCGGAACGGAAACATCTGCCGGAGTCCGATGGAGAAACCATGATACAAGCGAAGGGGCTGATCAAACGTTTTGGCAATTTCACAGCAGTTAATCATATATCCTTTGAAGTGAAGAAAGGTGAAATTTTCGGACTTCTGGGAGCGAACGGAGCCGGAAAAACCACCACATTCCGAATGCTTTGCGGGCTGGATGCCGTAACGGAAGGCATTGTCTCTGTAGCGGGAATGGATCTGCGGAAAGCCTCCGGTGCAGCACGAAATAAATTCGGATACATGGCTCAAAAATTCTCGCTGTACACCGATCTGACCGTACAGGAAAATCTTCAGTTCTTCGGAGGAGCATACGGATTGAAACACGACCGGCTGAAACGACGTATTCTCTGGGCAATGTCTGAGTTCCATTTGGATGAATATAACCATGTCGCCGCCGAATATCTGCCCTTTGGCATCCGGCAGCGGCTGAGTATGGCATGTGCCCTGCTCCATGAACCGGAGGTGCTGTTTCTGGATGAGGCCACTTCTGGCGCCGACTCGCTGACACGCCACGATTTCTGGCGGAGAATCACGCAACTGGCAGATCAGGGTATTACGGTCATCATCACAACACATTTTATGGAAGAAGCTGAATATTGCGACCGTATGATTATCATGCAGGATGGCGAAGCGGCGGCACAAGGGACTGCGGAGGAAATCCGCCGACTTGGAACCCCGGAAGGCGTTACGGAAAAAATCCGCATGGAAGATGCTTTCGTCAATATCATCAAAAATCACAGAAGGGTCAAAGAGTTATGAACTGGACCCGTCTCATGGCACTCTTAATCAAAGAGAGAAAACAACTGTTCCGGGAGCCCTCCAACTTAATCATTGGTATCTTCATGCCGTTTATGCTGCTGATGCTTTTCGGCTATGGCATGACCATGGATGTACGCATTATTCATCTTGCCATAGTGGAACAGGACCATTCCACAGACGCAAACAACATCATTTCCCGTTTCCGGAACTCCAAGTATTTCCGGATCAATGTTTACCGCAGCACACAGGAAGGCATGGAAGCGGTCAGACAACATAAAGCGGACGCCTGTCTCTTTCTGCCGAACTGTTTATCCGAAAATATGCAAATCGGCGACCTGCATGTCTATGCTGCCACGAATGCGGCAAACGCCAATGCAGCTCGTTTGCACGAAAATTATATCCGGCAGATATTTTTCGATGAGTTAAAGCGGGCACGTCCGGAGCTGTCAGCCGGAGTCAACATAAAACCGCAACTCTGGTTCAATAAACGCAATGAAAGCTGTTTCTATATGGTTCCCGGCGTAATGGTGCTGATTATGGCAATTGTGGGATGCATGCTGACCTCGCTGCAAATGGCAAAAGAATACGAGCACGGCAACATGGAAAGCATGTTCGCTACCCCCGTCTCCGCCATAGAAATCCTGCTGGCTAAAATGCTGAACAACTTTATTCTCGGCATCACCGGCCTGCTGATTGCTGTCGGCGCTGCAAAATTTATCTTTCTGGTGCCCTTGGAAGGCAGTCCTGCTATCCTGTTTCTGGGGTCCTCTATATTCCTTTTTCTTCAAATGGCATTCGGTCTCTTTATCTCCAGTGTCACAAAAAGTCAATTTGTAGCGTGCCAGCTCTCCCTCTTCTCCTCTTTTCTCCCGAATTTGCTCCTCTCCGGGTTCCTCTGGGAAATTCCCAATATGCCGGATTGGGTTCAAATAGTAACTTATCTTGTACCCGGACGCTATTATGTGGATTTCATGCAAAGCATTTTTCTGGTGGGAAATGTAACGGAAAACATTGTGCGGAATATTCTCTGCATGATAATATTCACAGCGGCACTGTTGGTTCTGGCGGTACTCAAAAACGCGAAGCAGGTGGGAACATGAATTTGCGTATCTATCCATTTTTTGCTCTGGTCAGAAAAGAAATTCTCCAGATGCTTAAAAATCCAAAAATGAAAATGACTATTTTCGTGGCTCCCATTCTGCAGCTGATGCTGTTGGGTTATGCTGCTACAATGGAACTCCGCGAGGTTAAATTCGCTGTTCTTGACCACGATCACAGCATGGAATCCAGAGAATTGATTGCCACTTTCGCCGGTAGTCCGACGTATATCCGGCAGGAAAACTTTGCGTCTGAAAAGGAAATGCAGAACAGAATTTCAGGGAAACAAGTCACTATGGCACTCGTTATTCCGCAAAATTTTGCCCGCAATCTGGCAGAAAGCGGGTCCACAGATGTTCAGGTCATTATTGACTGCAGAAATTCATACACCGCAGGTGTCGCCCTGGGATATGCTTCCGATATCGTTCAGAAATTCAATACCAATCGGTCCGGCAGAAACAACGCACAAGTTGTTCTCGGAACACGCGGCTGGTATAATCCCACCATGGATGGTCAATTCTTCATGATACCCGCTCTGCTTGCCACACTCAGTCTGACAGCATTCACGCTTCTGGTGGCTCTGTCTTTCGCGAAGGAACGGGAAGCCGGAACGATTGACCAGCTGCTGCTGACGCCCTACTCACCTTTGGAAATTCTGAGTGCAAAAGGGCTTGCCAGTATGATTGTCGGTTTCGGCCAGCTATGTTTCTGTCTGTTTTTCGTCGTTGGGGTATTTCATATTCCGTACCGGAGTTCCTATCCCCTGCTCTTCTTTCTTTTTGTTGCCATACTCTCGGCAGCAGTCGGGATCGGTCTGTTTATTTCCGTTCATTGCAAAAATATGCAACAGGCAATGATTTTTACCTTTATGTTCAACGTCCCGTTCACAGCGCTTTCCGGAATTGCCACCCCCCTGGCAAATATGCCGGAATGGCTATACCATCTGATGGTCATCAATCCGATGCGCTGGGCAGTGGAAACATTGCACATTCTGTTTCTGGAGGGCGGTGAATGGGCAATGGTCTGGAAAAAATATCTTATTCTGTTTGTTATCGGAGCAATTGCATTCAGTCTGGCGAGCGTCTCTTTCGTCCGACAGAGACGCTCCTGATTCCAGACGATATTTTTTTACAGAATAACATTGAAAATCAACGTTTTTTACGGGAACCGCTCTTTTTGCCCTTGCCCTTTTGGAAGTCCGAAGAACGCAATCTGTGCCCGTCTTTATCGGTAGCTTCCACTGTCCAGACAAACGGAATGTTCTGGGAAATCAGATTCCGTTCAAACGTACTGCCTTCGGTCTTGAAAACAATACATTTCTCATTCTCCGAAGTTTTTCCCTTGATGGCAACCGCATCGGCATTGGAAGTGACAGTACAGTTGCGGAAGACAACTTCACCGGGCAGCTTATCCGTCTCCTGTTTGCGTAAATCATAAATTTCCACAACCGGAGAACTGCCTGTATCAATGGTACAGTTGATGAATTTGAACTCGCCGATAGAATAAGCGGGCGTATATACAAGCGGTTTGTTTTTGTTTTTCACTTTGCAGTTGATGAAAGTGACCTTGGACGGTTTCATCCAGTAACCATACTGGTAGGTAACGTCTTCCAAAGTACTGTCACGGATAATAACTTCCTCAGGTCTCGGAATCGTGCTCTGAAAATCCTTCAATTCACATTCAGAAATATCCACCGTGCTGTCGGTATGTCCTTTAATTTTCTCCAGTTTGCATTTAATAAAGCGGGAACCGGGCAGCCAGAGTTCACAATCACTTACTTCCCCGTTCAGCAGATTGAGTTGTCCGACTTTCATATCTTTGAATTTCATACCCACAAGAAGACCCGTTTTTCCGCAGGAGATATTTTTTGCTCTGTCGGCATCTTTCATCACAATGAACCAATCGGGCTTCTTGAGCGGAGGCGGTTCCTGACTGGATGTTTCGGAATTTTTCTTCTTTCCGGATTTCTTCAATGCCTGATTTTCGGCAAGTTCCTGAGCTTCCGTATCGCCATTCTGCAGTTTTCCGTCATCGGCGGCATCATCACCGGTCGTTTTTGCCGCATTACCGTCAGCAGGCGTGGCAGCTGTCTTTTTAGGCCGCTCCCGGTCACCTAACTGAACACGCCCGAGGTATGTGTTTCCGTCAATACGGGGAAACAGAGTTCTGTTGCGCCGTTTTGCACAGCCATAATTTGCAGATGCGAAGGTATTTCCTCGGCAAACGTAACTGTTGGTACGGCTCCACAAATGCAGTTTAGCCTCATTATCCTCGATTACAAAATTGTGACCGGCGCAAGTCAGCAGTTCATTCAGAGGATTCGGCATAAATTTGTTACGGTAAATCCAGACATCCTGCATCATATCCCAGCCATCCTCCGCGTCAAATGCACATTTGGCAAGATTTTCACCGCTGCGACAGAAAGTACAGTTCGCAATCTTGAAATTATACATGGCGGCGGGTGCCATTCCGACACATCGGGCACTGAGAATGAACAGATTCTCATAAGAGCAATTCCAGGGATAGCGGAAAAGATTGACTTTCAAAAGTCCGTCCGGAAGGTCCTCCTTGGAATAAACCGTAACCCGCATTGTCATGGATCCGGGCGGAATGCGCATACGGCGGTACTGCCAGCCTTCCACCGTGCGGATATAATTTTCCTCGGCATCATAGAAGTGACAGCGGATATTCCATTCATCTGCGCCTATTCCCTGATACCCCAAGTATTTGGAAACCGCAAGATACCCCCCGTTGAAGTAAAATTCCGTAATATCCATCGGCTCGGATACAAAAAGACCTTTGGAAACTTCCTCTTCTATGAGTTCGCCAGTCTCACGGTCAACCGTGCCCGGCATAAAACCTTTTACAGGTATGGCTTTCGCGAACTGGTCATGCATTCCGTTGGTCACTCCGTAACCGGTAATATAACGGACTAAAATACGTTCAAATCCCGAATAACGGCTGTCACCATCCATACCTATACCGCAAACCCATTCGGAATTGTGTTCGGAATGCTCATAGTCATGTTCAAAATAATCTCCCTCGACAATGCCGTTCATCACATGAGTATCCTGACCATCCTGAATTTTTACAATACACCCGCTGTGACCGATACAGCCGTTCATTTTGATGGTCGCACCGTTCAAATCCAGCGTCACACGGGGCGGCACAAGAATCGGAGTTTTATTGGAAACACGATACACTCCGGGCGGTAAAATAACCTTGCGGATCTTTTTCCCTGCTGCCATTCCGAGCAATTTGTTCAGACCATTTCCTGTCTGGACAGATTCCGCTTCTACGGCTTCTTTGTCATAGTCAGCAGCATAAATAACCTTACAGCTTTTCCATCCCCAGGAATCCGGTATCCATTCCGGAAGCGGTGTCCCGTGGGCGCCGCGAACGCCTTCAACGGATTTCGGATCAAACTTGATACCCGCTGCCAAAACAACATACTTCCCGGCGGGTGCTTTAATGCTCTCCGCCTGCTTTGCCAGGATTTCTTTCGCTTCTTTCCAGGTTTTGCCGCCCAAATCCATGAACCGGAACTCGCCATAGTCTCCCTTGTTGGAAATTTTATATTGAACAAGATCCTGCTCTGTTACACGCCAGATTTTTTCTTCGGGCAGCTTTGCTTTTTCCAAATCCCGCACGATAAACTCATGAAAGAGCTCACAACTGGGTCTGCCATGCTCATCCACTGCCGATACGGAAAGATAATACTTGCCCGGTGCCAAAATTCCCAAGGACAGTTCATGGTCGCCGGCAGGTATATTTTTTACCGATGCAGTATCCTTTTCCTGATCTTCGTACACGCCCCATTTCGCCGTAACGGAAAAACGATGGGAATTATCCCCTAAACGATATTCCGACTGATTCCAGTCTGTCACATAAAAACGAATCTTTACAGGCTCAAGATGAGATACGACAGGCTGTACATAGTACAAAGAAAGGTAAGGTACTTCCAACGGATTAGCCCCATTGGATGCACTCTCTTCCTCCGCACCGGAAGATTCCGCTTCTTCACTCTTTTCCGCCTCACCCTCTTCTTCTGCATCATCCGTATTTTTCTCTTGTACCTTCTTTACCGCGGATTTGCTTTTCGAGGACTTTACCGTAGTTTTTGCAGATTTACCGGATTGTTTCCGTACAGGCGCTGCAGTCAGCGAACATGCGGCACACAGCAGAATAAGCGCAGTAAACAACTTTAAGACAAAAGACAAACTTTTCAGCGGATTTTCTCTTCTCAACATGAAATTCACCTCTTATGATTTTTTCAATTTTTCAGCAAGTACGGATGCGATTTGTGCAGGCATAATTCCCTGGATTTTCTTCAATTCACTCACGGAACCGTGAGACGGAACAATATCCGGATTCCACCCGAAATGGAAACAACCATGATGCGGATTGGAAACAAGACATTCATCCGCAATGGAAGCTAACCCGCCACGGGTGACATGATCCTCTAAGGTTACAACGGGCATAACCGCAGCGCACGCCAGAAATTTTTCGCGGTCAAAGGGTTTCAGAAAACGCACATTGTAAACGGCTACGGAAAGTCCGTAATCCCGAAGCAGAATATCTGCCGTTTCTCTGGCGGAATACAGTTCCCGGCCACTTGCCCAGATTGCCAGATCCGTTCCGGAACGATCACAAACAGCTTTCCCCCATTCCACCGGCACAAGTTCGTCTCCATCCGGCATATCGGCGGCACCGCGGGGATACCGGATTGCGACAGGATGATTCTGCTGCAGCGCAAGTTCCATCATCTGCTCCAAAGCCGCTCCCGATTCCGGCTGAAGGATGGACAAATCCGGCATAGCGGTAAGGAAAGACAAATCGTAAATGCCATGATGCGTAGGACCATCTTCCACAGCACCGGCACGATCAATACAAAACAGGACAGGCAATTTTTGAAGGCAGACATCATGAAAAACACAATCCAGTGCCCGCTGGAGAAATGTTCCGTAAAGAACAACAATCGGCCGTTTGCCGGCAGCAGCCAGACCACCGGCAAAAGTCACCGCATGTTCCTCGGCTATCCCGACATCAAAATAACGTTCCGGGAAACGCGTACAGAAAGACTCCGTAATACCGCACCCGGACGCCATCGCAGCTGTAATAGCAACAACCCGATTGTCGTGTTCCGCAAGAGATTCTAACTTTCTGCCGAAAACCGAGGAAAATGTTATCCGCTTCGTGTCTCCATTCAATTCACCGTTTTACGGATTAAAGGAACCTATCCCGTGAAAACGCTCCGGCGACTCCACGGCATATTCACAACCATGACCTTTTTCCGTAATCACATGCACCAATACCGGACGGTTGAAATCTCGTATCCGGTCAAGCGTTTGTATCATTCCCGCAATATCGTGTCCGTTAATCGGACCTACATAACGAATACCCATTTCCTCAAAAAGAATACCCGGAACAAAAAAACTTTTCAAAATTTTCTCAAAATGACCTATCCGCTTCACTAAAAAACTGCCTCCGGGCAAGCGGTTCAAAAAATGCTTTACTCCCACCTTGAACCGATTATACTCCCTGCCCGTTATCAGATTATTGAGATACCGCGGTATTGCCCCGATATTTTTTCCGATAGACATCTTATTGTCGTTCAATATGATAATCATCCGGCGACAGGTTGTACTGAGATTGTTCAGTGCCTCCAGAGTAATACCATTGATTAAAGCACCATCCCCGACTACAGCAACCACATGGGAACTGCGTTCATCCAAATGCGCGGCAACGGAAAATCCCATCGCTGCGGAAACTGCATTCCCCGCATGTCCGGAAATGAAACTGTCGTATGCAGACTCATCCGGACGACAAAAACCGGAAAGACCGCCGAACTTTCTCAGCGTGGAAAAAGATTCCCGTCTTCCGGTCAGCAACTTGTGCGCGTAGGATTGATGACCGACATCCCAGAAAATATGGTCATTACGAAAATCAAAAACTTTATGCAGTGCTATCGTCAATTCTACCGTCCCGAGACTGGATGCCAGATGTCCCCCGTTCCGGGAAACAACTTCTATAATCTCATGCCTTAATTCACCTGACAAATCGTTCAATTCCTCATTTGTCAAATTCTGCAAATCAGAGGGCAAATGGATTCTTTCCAACACTGACATAAAATAAACGGTTCCTTACGTTACCTCAATAACACATATCGTATTTTGAAACGTAATATACCACTTTTAATGGCAAATTTCAAAAATATCTGTCACAAAATCAGCTTTACTTGCCATAAAATAATTTTTATGATAATCAGTCAGTGACTTTTTTCTCAGATATCCCGCATTTTTTCAAAAATTGTATTCCGTTGAACGAATCCAATATCCACTACCGGATGAATTAACTTGATGTTATCGGCTGATGACCTCTTCCTGCTGCCAGTCGGAGAGTTTGCCGCTGTCCGTATCAAAATTGGCACCGACCAAAGTAATTTTCTTCGGGGAGAGCAGATAGGGTTTGAAGTATTCTTTCTCCTTGATTTGAGACAAAGCAGAATCATCTTTATCCAGTTTAAACTCAAAAAGATAGATGAATTTGTCCGTCTCAAGGACGGCATCAATACGCCCATCGCTGGTCCGGGATTCAGCATGGATATTAAATCCGAGCAGTTTGAAAATCGAGAAAAAAATGTTCTGGAAATTCGCCTCGCTCTTGCGATGAACATCGTAGGGAATACCCGCAAAGAAAACCTCCATCGCCTGTTGGAATTTCGGCAGATCGCCACTTACAACTGACCTTGAAAGTTGTTTGCAGAAACTGGAAACCTCTCCTTGGGATGTTTTTGAATAGGCATTCAGCAGGTAAACATTGAAAGACTCGCTAACCTCGCGGTTCGGAAAGTCAAGCTGGTATTGCGTCTGTCCGAACTCAATTACGCTGGACTTGATAGTAAGGTAACCGGTTTGCAGTAGCAGCATCAGTGGCGGCACGTTGTCAATCTCGAATGAACCGAAAGAAAATATGTCAACCGGTTCCGAGAGGACATTCCGCAAATCCATTTCCTCTTGCTTAATCAGGTTCAACAGGAACGTCGGTGTACCGGTAGAAAACCAGTAGTTGTTGAATTCACCGTGTTTTGTGAAGAAATTTGCCACGGAAACGGGATTATAGACACTTTCCGCCCGTGCGTGGAATTTGTAGCCGTCGTACCACTCCTTGATTTTTGCAAGGAATTCGTCATGCGGCAAATTCTGTGTTTTCTCCGTTTCTGCAATCCATTCTGTGAAATTTGCCTCGAATTCTTCCTGCGTATATCCTAACATCGTGGCGTAATCCGCATCCATGGAGATGTCATTCAGGTTGTTCAGATCGGAGAAAAGGGAGACATGGCAGAACTTCGTGACGCCCGTCACAAAAGCGAAGCGGATTTTCCTGTCACAGGTTTTTATCGAGGAGTAAAAACCCTTCAGGACGTTCAGGATTTCTCTGGCGTTGGGATTGGTAATATTGCTCAGAATCGGTTTGTCATATTCGTCCACAAGGATTACAACGGGTGCGTCCTTTGCCAAATCCTCAATGAGAAATTGAAAATTTGTTGAAAGGTCCTTACCCCTCAGTTTCAATCCGCAAGATATTGCAATGTTTTCAAGTTGGGCAGAAAGATAATTTTTCAACTCGTCAGCGGAAGATACATTACAGTTGCCGTTGTCGAGGTGTATCACCGGGTGTTTTTTCCAGTCGTATGGTTTGTCGTAGATTGCAAGTCCCTTGAAAAGCTCCTTTTTCCCCTGAAAGATTGCCTTGAGTGTTGACACGGTGAGCGATTTCCCGAACCTGCGCGGGCGCGAAAGAAAATACATGGCGTTGGCAGGTTTGATTAATTTCCACAGGAACTCCGTCTTGTCCACATACAGAAAATCCCCGTTTCGCAAATTTTCGAAGGTATAGACGCTGCTTGTCAAGTCTTTCATTTTTCGCACCTTGTGGTGTACACCTTGTTTAGAGTGACCGATTTTCCGTTAGAGACAATATACTCCAATATGGGAAAAGTCAAATTTTTTTGGTTAGAAAAACACGAAAAATTAGGGGTTAGGGGTTATGGGAGTGAAGATGTGAAGATGTGAAGATGTGAAGGTGTGAAGGTGTGAAGATGTGAAGATGGGAAGGTGTGAAGATGGGAAGGTGTGAAGATGGGAAGATGGGAAGATGGGAAGAAACGGATAGTGGATAGTGGTTAGCGGAGGGAAGAAAAAAAGAAACACGGCTGGCGGAGTATGAAGAAAATTACTCCCTGCCATCTGATCATCGTCCTAAAAGATTTCAAAATTACCCGACAGGTTACTTGTAAAAGGATATTTGGGGTTGTATATTAAGGTATCGTCATAAGGAGGATACATGAAAGACGAAAGACAACCTCATTGCTATATTGTTGCAGGGCCCAATGGCTCCGGAAAGACAACTTTTGCATTGAAGTACCTTCCGACGATTGCATCCTGTCGTGATTTTATCAATGCCGATGAAATTGCAAAGGGTTTGTCCCCGCTGAATTTTGAAGCCGGATTGCTGAAAGCAGGAAAAATTTTTTTAGAAACGCTGAATCAAAAGATTTCAGTCCGAATGGATTTTGCTTTTGAAACGACGCTTTCCGGGCGTACATATTTACCGAAAATTACAGAGTGGCGAAATGCCGGATGGAAAGTTGTTCTCTATTATTTGTTTGTTCCTGATGCTGAATTTTCAGCGATGAGAGTTCGGCAAAGGGTATTGCAGGGAGGACATAATATTCCGCCGGATGATATTGAGAGACGCTTTCCACGAAGCATACAGAATCTGTTTGAATATGCGGAGATTTGCGACCAGACTTTTTGTCTTGATAATACGGGGAATCAAATCATTCCTGTTTTTGAAAAACAATTTGGACAATCGATAGAAATTCATGATGCAAAACGCTTCTCAATACTGCAAGGAGTCTTGAAAACATGAGCGAAGAAATGAGACTTGCTGTCATGGCTTTACAGGAGGCCGTTGATGAAGAAATGGAACGCAAGGCGAAACTTGGATACAAAGCGGTTATTGCGGATAAGAACATGAAGCCGAAACTGGTTTCTGCAAAGTATCTTGTCCGTAAAAGAAGAGAAGCTTTAGCCAAAGCCAAGGCCGATGCCCAAGAAAAAAAATCTCCGGAGTGATTTTCAGATCGGATCAATCCTGTTAGCGGATAGTGAGGGGAATGGGGGGAAATGCCGGATATTTTGCGTGATTGCGCGAGGCTTTTTTTTAAGAACCACGAATGGACACGAATGAACACCAATTTGATTAGTGGATAGTGGTTAGTGGTTAGTGGTTAGCGGGGGATGAAAAATGCCGTCCCCGGTGTGTTGTGGCGGGGACGGCACGATTGTAGGTCGGTTGTCAGTTTTATTTCAGGAGGGAATTTTTGATGTATTGAGCGCGTTTTTCGGCAATGATATATTCGAATTTGAGACCGAGCAGCGCATATTCATCATAGCATGCGTTGATTTCGGCATCGGACATGGTATCGATTTTGTCTTTGAGTCCGAGAATCTTATCAAAGAGCGGCTTGACTTCCTGATTATAGAAATCGGGGTCGCCGATTACCGGATCCGCCCAGAGTCTGGGGAGTTCGCCCTGTTTCCCGAAGAGCCGTGTGGCATGATTGACGGACTTTTTGAGGATGAGCCGTTTAATGGCGATCATCTGTTCCGCCGTGATGGAGAAATTGATATTTCCCATCCGTGCGAGTTCATGAACGACACCGCAGCTGAGTGTGAGGTTTGATTTACCCCATACCTGCAGTCCGAATGTCCAGACGCGTTTGGAACTTGGGAGTTTATCAAAAAACGAACTGAACGGAATGGCGTAGTGAACGGCGACAGAACTCTCTGCGATGGCGGTATCCCGGCGGAGGATATCTTTTGTCAGCGTGTAATCAACTCCGGGGCGCTGCCAGTCCTGCGGGAAAGTCTGTTCGACAGCCGGGAAGTGCTGGAGATAGTCGCTGTGATAAGCGTATTCTTCGCCGGGCCGGAAGAGCATTTCAAAGGAAGGTCTTCTGCCGGTTCCGTCTGCCATGATTTCTCCTGCCTGCGGGTCATTGACGCGGACAAAGATATGAAGACATTCGTTATCATAGAGGAAACAGACGCCTGCGCGGTTCTCTTCCGGGATCTGAGGTTCGGAACTGACGTCTTTGAGCAGTCTTTTTACGGTGAGTTCGTGGGAATCCTCGTAATAGGAGCAGTAGAGTTTGAAACGGGTTTCCAGTTGTTTCCAATCGGCGTAAGAGGAACGGAGCCAGGCATCGGCGGATTTCGGGCAGTTTACATCGTATTTGACCTGGAACGTGAGGCGTTCCGGAGCAACGAGCATATTGTCGTAGATTTCTTTAGTAATCGCCTGGGAGATATCATGTCGTCCGGCAAGGAACGCTTCGGAGCTGGCATAGCTCAGAATGCGGTAGCGTTCTTCGGTGCTGAACTTATAATCCGCAAAGACGGCTTTGTCAAAAGCGGCGAAATCCATAGACGTATTGAATACGGACAAGCCGGAGACAACGGCGAGGTCGCGGAAAACGCTGAGGATCATACGCGGATTATTGACATACCGGGGTTCTGTGAGCCGTTTTCTGAGAATATCCGTGACTTCCGATTTTGCGATGGCTTCGGCAGTAGCGGCATCGTGTTTCCGGATAGCGTTTTTCATCCGGGCCTTGGCACAAAACACATCCTTGTCTCCTGCGCCTTTGTACCAGACATCCAAGACTTCTTCGGAGAATTTGAAATCGCCGAACGCGAACGGGTACACCCAGAACTGGGCGGCATTCCGGTAGGAGACAGCACCGCGGATTTTGCGTTCTTTTGCGGGAAGTTGTTCATCGGCAAGAAGAAGTGCGTTTTGTTTCTTCCAGTATTCCTTATGGAGCTTATAGTTTTCCGCCTCTATATACATATAAGGATTATGACTGATCGGCGTTTCCGTCCGCAAAGCCGCAAGAATATCAAACTGTTCCTGCGGATTTTGGGTTTTGAGCAGCAGTTTTTCAAGATATTCGCGTGTCTGGTATCCGTCGCGGTACTGTGCGAGAGCAGCGATAGCGGAAATACGGCCGACTGTGCCTTCGGGGAAGGCTTCGATTTTCTTTATGAGCGCATCGAACGCGGCCCGGTCTCCGGTATCGGCGTAATACTTGCCCAGTTTCTTGTAATTTTCAAAAACGATCTGGTTCAGGCGTTCGCTGTCCTTCGGGTCCTGGAATTTGATTTTCTGAAGATATTTTTCAGCGAAGACCGGATTTCCCGTAGCGGCATTGATAATGGTCCATTGTTTGCCGCGAATGTCATCGGGCATTTTTTCCATCGTTGCGATTATGGTGGCAAAGCCCTTGTCATCGCCCGCCTTGTTGAGGGCGGCTGCCTTGGCGGCATAAGTACCGAGTAAAGCACCGTTGACGGTGGCTTTATCCTTGTCGTTCAGGTTGCCTTTGAGCATGTTCTGCAAATACGGAATGGCGAAATCGGGGTCGCGGCGGTTGCTGACTGCGCGGAGCAGCTCCCCGAGTTTCCCGAAGGTATCCTCGGATTGTCCGGCAATGGCATTCAGGGCTGCATCATAGCGTTTCCAGTCTTTCGCCTTGATGGCTTCATTGACTTCTTTCTGGAGCGGCGCCCAATTGATGCGTTTAATAGTCGGTTTCGGCGGCTGTGTTTGCGGAGCGGCATTCAGGATGCCGACGGAAAAAGTCACAGCGGTTGCGGCAAATGCGCAGAAGATTTTGGAATATAAAGATTTCATGATTACTTGTCTCCTTTTTCCAGAGCAGTCCGGAGTTTGAGAATGTAGGAAATGCACTCCATGCGGATCGGTGTAATGGTATCGCGTTCCGGATCGGAATATGCGATAAAGCTCATGGCGTTGCGTGCCAGACGGCGGGTCGCCCAGTCTTTGGACTCATTGGCTTTCCGTGCCAGACGGAGCATGAGAGTGATATACCGGATATCGTCTATGCCTTCCCGGACACCTTCCCATTCGATGGTATCCAGAACATCGTCTCGTGTGGCATAAACCATAATCAGGCCGCGCATATTGTGTTCATCGGTAATGGAAAAATCATTCCAGTTGTTGCGCCACCAGGAATAATTGCTGGAAGCATCGAACCCGTTCCGATACGCAACATATCCGTGCATACGGCGGAAATAATCCGGATTTTCCGGCCCGGAATGCGGATTGGCATACCAGCCGACGAGCGCTTTCGGATTCATCCGGTGATAGTCGGCAACGGCTTTTTCATTCCACGGTCCGACTGGCGGGAACGCGAATGCAACATAGTCCAGACCGTACTGGATCCGTTGATGCGGAAGACTGGAAACCATGACATTGGCACCGGCTTCATGAATGGCATCCCAGGCGTCACGCTGTTTCTTGATCATGTAGAAATCGCCTTCATCCATGCCGTAAGAATAGATCTCGGCATCCTTGCCGATTACACTCTTGACCAGTTTCACCGCTTCGGCATAACGTCTCTTGTGATCCGCAGTAACAGAACGGAGTCCGCAACCTTCCATCGCATCCATTAGACGTTCCACATGAATGCCGTTCTCCTTCGCCATCTGGACATCCGCTTTGAAACGTTCCGGATAGAACGGATTGGCTATCGGGAAGTCCTTTGGATGAAACATGTTATGCGAGGAAAGATTCTTCAGCACTTTCGGCAGACGGGCATTCGTGCCGTACAGACAGAGGAAAAATTCCCGGTCGAAGTCATGATAGGTACGCGCTTCCGGCAGTTCAAAGGGCAGAACACGGATCCGGACCGCGATCTCTCCGGCGGAAACACCGTCAGCGGTCATTTTGATAGACCCGGTATAAAGTCCCGGTTTCTGCTTTTCCGGCACATAAGCGGTCAGAAAGAACTGTTTGAACTCATTTTTGTTCAGCACCACGGGCTGAAGCGTATCGGCATCCCGGATCAGCTGCAGATTCCCGCGGTCAAGATACTGGTAGTCCAGTGAGGTATAGGGGGCGGTCATCCACCAGTATTTGATGCTGCCGTCCTCATTGTAATAACGGACATAGTTATGACCTCGGCCGTTCGCAACAACACGAACAAGATTTTCGTCATTGACCAGCAGTTCCGGACAGAGTACATGATTCAGGGCATCGGCAAAATAACCGTACCAGGAAGAACCGGTCTGATACCAGACTTTGAGCAGCTTCAAATCCAGCTGCGCAGCGGGGAAAATGTTTCCTTCTTCACTTTTCAGATCCGAAACAGTGAAGGTAAAACGGTCCGCATTTTTCCGGGGATACACCACAAAGGACGCCGGCTCATATTCATTCTGCGCCGCCACAATCCCCAATGTCCCGCAAAGTGTCCCGTCAACAGGAAACGTGTCGGGCAGACGTTTGATGGATGACATGGGGTCCACGGTGTAGTAGAGGAACGGAGCTTTTTCCCATTGCGGGACGTTTTTCAGGTCGTTGTTGACCCGGATTTCGTTTTGCCTGACCTTATCGGGGTCAAGCGGATAGGTCTGGCGGAACGTATCTGCGGCGGAAAGAGCGCAGGCGGACGCCAGAACGAAGGCGAGAAGTGAACTTTTCATAGGAGTTCCTTTCGTAAGATAAATGGGGACGTGTAAAATTGACATATTTAAAGATCAACTGACATACTTTTTGGAATATATCCTGTGTCCGGACGGTTGTCAAGCGGTATATTTGCACGGCAAATGCTTTTTTTTGAAAAAAATCTGAAAATAAGTCCGCGAAGTCAGGGAATTGGGGTCTGTTAAGGGGGATAGGGGAACTCCTGAGTCCCCGACTCTAATAAAAATAGGTCTTATAGGTCTTATTTTTTTTGCCACACAACGCCGCGCGCAATCACGCGAAACTCCCGGCATTTCCCACTCCTCACTATCCACTATTCCCTAATTACATTCCTCGGACTGCCAGTCGGATATTCTGCCTGTTTCCGTGCTGAAATTCGCACCAACCAGAGTGATTTTTTTGGATGACAGCAAGTACGGCTTGAAATACTCCTTTTCCTTGATTTGAGAAAGGGCGGAATTGTCGTTGTTCAGTTTGAACTCGAAGAGATAGACATACTTGTCCGTCTCGATGACGGCGTCAATCCGACCATCGCTGGTCCGGGATTCCGCATGGACATTAAAGCCGAGCAGTTTGAAGATGGAAAAGAAGATGTTCTGGAAATTCGCTTCGGTCTTGCGGTGGACATCGTAGGGAATGCCCGCGAAGAAAACCTCCATTGCCTTCTGGAAATTCGGCAGATCGCCTTCAAAAACCGCATCCGAAAGGAGAAAACAGAAATTTGCAACCTCATCCTGGGAAGTTTTTGAATAGGCGTTCAGCAGGTAAACATTGAAAGACTCGCTAACTTCGCGGTTTGGGAAGTCAAGTTGGTATTGCGTCTGTCCGAATTTTGTTATGCAAGATTTGATGGTAAGGTAACCGGTCTGCAACAGCAGCATCAGTGGCGGCACGCTGTCAATCTCGAAGGAACCGAAGGAATACATCGAGACCGGTTTCGAGAGGACATTCCGCAAATCTATTTCCTTTTGCTTAATCAGATCCAGCAGGAACGTCGGTGTACCGGTGGAAAACCAGTAGTTGTTAAACTCGCCGTGTTTTGAGAAGAAATTTGCCACGGAAACGGGATTATAGACGGTTTTCGTAGCGGCGTGGAATTTGTAGCCGTCGTACCACTCCCTGATTTTTGCAAGGAATTCATCGTGCGGCAAATTCTGTGTCTTCTCCGTCTCGGCAATCCATTCTGTGAAATTTGCCTCGAACTCTTCCTGCGTATAACCTAACATCGTGGCGTAATCCGCATCCATGGAGATGTCGGTCAGGTTGTTCAGATCGGAGAAAAGGGAAACATGGCAAAATTTCGTTACTCCCGTTACGAAGGCGAAGCGGATCCTGTCTGAGTTCTCCTTGATGACGGAATAGAACGCCTTCAATGCCTTCAGATATTCCTGGGCGTTGGGTTCCGTGATATTGCTTAAAATAGGCTTGTCATATTCGTCAAGAAGAACGACAACTTGCGAACCATCGGCCGAGAGATTTTCAATCAGCTTCTGAAACATTGCAGATGAGTCTTCCTTTTCCAGCTGAACGTTCAGCATGCGCCCTTGTTTCGCCACAATCTCCCTCAGACTGTATTCCAGCAACTCAACCGAGCCAAAATTCCATCCGTTCATCTCCAGGTGTATCACCGGGTGTTTTTTCCAGTCGTACGGCTTGTCGTAGATTGCAAGTCCCTTGAAAAGCTCCTTTTTTCCCTGAAAGATTGCCTTAAGAGTTGATACGGTCAATGATTTCCCGAATCGGCGTGGCCGCGAAAAAAAATACATGGCGTTGGCAGGTTTGATTAATTTCCACAGGAACTCCGTCTTGTCCACATACAGAAAATCCCCGTTTCGCAAATTTTCGAAGGTATAGACGCTGCTTGTCAAGTCTTTCATTTTTCGCACCTTGTGGTGTACACCTTGTTTAGAGTGACCGATTTTCCGTTAGAGACAATATACTCCAATATGGGAAAAGTCAAATTTTTTTGGTTAGAAAAACACGAAAAATTAGGGGTTAGGGGTTATGGGAGTGAAGATGTGAAGATGTGAAGATGTGAAGGTGTGAAGGTGTGAAGATGTGAAGATGGGAAGGTGTGAAGATGGGAAGGTGTGAAGATGGGAAGATGGGAAGATGGGAAGAAACGGATAGTGGATAGTGGTTAGCGGAGGGAAGAAAAAAAGAAACACGGCTGGCGGAGTATGAAGAAAATTACTCCCTGCCATCTGATCATCGTCCTAAAAGATTTCAAAATTACCCGACAGGTTACTTGTAAAAGGATATTTGGGGTTGTATATTAAGGTATCGTCATAAGGAGGATACATGAAAGACGAAAGACAACCTCATTGCTATATTGTTGCAGGGCCCAATGGCTCCGGAAAGACAACTTTTGCATTGAAGTACCTTCCGACGATTGCATCCTGTCGTGATTTTATCAATGCCGATGAAATTGCAAAGGGTTTGTCCCCGCTGAATTTTGAAGCCGGATTGCTGAAAGCAGGAAAAATTTTTTTAGAAACGCTGAATCAAAAGATTTCAGTCCGAATGGATTTTGCTTTTGAAACGACGCTTTCCGGGCGTACATATTTACCGAAAATTACAGAGTGGCGAAATGCCGGATGGAAAGTTGTTCTCTATTATTTGTTTGTTCCTGATGCTGAATTTTCAGCGATGAGAGTTCGGCAAAGGGTATTGCAGGGAGGACATAATATTCCGCCGGATGATATTGAGAGACGCTTTCCACGAAGCATACAGAATCTGTTTGAATATGCGGAGATTTGCGACCAGACTTTTTGTCTTGATAATACGGGGAATCAAATCATTCCTGTTTTTGAAAAACAATTTGGACAATCGATAGAAATTCATGATGCAAAACGCTTCTCAATACTGCAAGGAGTCTTGAAAACATGAGCGAAGAAATGAGACTTGCTGTCATGGCTTTACAGGAGGCCGTTGATGAAGAAATGGAACGCAAGGCGAAACTTGGATACAAAGCGGTTATTGCGGATAAGAACATGAAGCCGAAACTGGTTTCTGCAAAGTATCTTGTCCGTAAAAGAAGAGAAGCTTTAGCCAAAGCCAAGGCCGATGCCCAAGAAAAAAAATCTCCGGAGTGATTTTCAGATCGGATCAATCCTGTTAGCGGATAGTGAGGGGAATGGGGGGAAATGCCGGATATTTTGCGTGATTGCGCGAGGCTTTTTTTTAAGAACCACGAATGGACACGAATGAACACCAATTTGATTAGTGGATAGTGGTTAGTGGTTAGTGGTTAGCGGGGGATGAAAAATGCCGTCCCCGGTGTGTTGTGGCGGGGACGGCACGATTGTAGGTCGGTTGTCAGTTTTATTTCAGGAGGGAATTTTTGATGTATTGAGCGCGTTTTTCGGCAATGATATATTCGAATTTGAGACCGAGCAGCGCATATTCATCATAGCATGCGTTGATTTCGGCATCGGACATGGTATCGATTTTGTCTTTGAGTCCGAGAATCTTATCAAAGAGCGGCTTGACTTCCTGATTATAGAAATCGGGGTCGCCGATTACCGGATCCGCCCAGAGTCTGGGGAGTTCGCCCTGTTTCCCGAAGAGCCGTGTGGCATGATTGACGGACTTTTTGAGGATGAGCCGTTTAATGGCGATCATCTGTTCCGCCGTGATGGAGAAATTGATATTTCCCATCCGTGCGAGTTCATGAACGACACCGCAGCTGAGTGTGAGGTTTGATTTACCCCATACCTGCAGTCCGAATGTCCAGACGCGTTTGGAACTTGGGAGTTTATCAAAAAACGAACTGAACGGAATGGCGTAGTGAACGGCGACAGAACTCTCTGCGATGGCGGTATCCCGGCGGAGGATATCTTTTGTCAGCGTGTAATCAACTCCGGGGCGCTGCCAGTCCTGCGGGAAAGTCTGTTCGACAGCCGGGAAGTGCTGGAGATAGTCGCTGTGATAAGCGTATTCTTCGCCGGGCCGGAAGAGCATTTCAAAGGAAGGTCTTCTGCCGGTTCCGTCTGCCATGATTTCTCCTGCCTGCGGGTCATTGACGCGGACAAAGATATGAAGACATTCGTTATCATAGAGGAAACAGACGCCTGCGCGGTTCTCTTCCGGGATCTGAGGTTCGGAACTGACGTCTTTGAGCAGTCTTTTTACGGTGAGTTCGTGGGAATCCTCGTAATAGGAGCAGTAGAGTTTGAAACGGGTTTCCAGTTGTTTCCAATCGGCGTAAGAGGAACGGAGCCAGGCATCGGCGGATTTCGGGCAGTTTACATCGTATTTGACCTGGAACGTGAGGCGTTCCGGAGCAACGAGCATATTGTCGTAGATTTCTTTAGTAATCGCCTGGGAGATATCATGTCGTCCGGCAAGGAACGCTTCGGAGCTGGCATAGCTCAGAATGCGGTAGCGTTCTTCGGTGCTGAACTTATAATCCGCAAAGACGGCTTTGTCAAAAGCGGCGAAATCCATAGACGTATTGAATACGGACAAGCCGGAGACAACGGCGAGGTCGCGGAAAACGCTGAGGATCATACGCGGATTATTGACATACCGGGGTTCTGTGAGCCGTTTTCTGAGAATATCCGTGACTTCCGATTTTGCGATGGCTTCGGCAGTAGCGGCATCGTGTTTCCGGATAGCGTTTTTCATCCGGGCCTTGGCACAAAACACATCCTTGTCTCCTGCGCCTTTGTACCAGACATCCAAGACTTCTTCGGAGAATTTGAAATCGCCGAACGCGAACGGGTACACCCAGAACTGGGCGGCATTCCGGTAGGAGACAGCACCGCGGATTTTGCGTTCTTTTGCGGGAAGTTGTTCATCGGCAAGAAGAAGTGCGTTTTGTTTCTTCCAGTATTCCTTATGGAGCTTATAGTTTTCCGCCTCTATATACATATAAGGATTATGACTGATCGGCGTTTCCGTCCGCAAAGCCGCAAGAATATCAAACTGTTCCTGCGGATTTTGGGTTTTGAGCAGCAGTTTTTCAAGATATTCGCGTGTCTGGTATCCGTCGCGGTACTGTGCGAGAGCAGCGATAGCGGAAATACGGCCGACTGTGCCTTCGGGGAAGGCTTCGATTTTCTTTATGAGCGCATCGAACGCGGCCCGGTCTCCGGTATCGGCGTAATACTTGCCCAGTTTCTTGTAATTTTCAAAAACGATCTGGTTCAGGCGTTCGCTGTCCTTCGGGTCCTGGAATTTGATTTTCTGAAGATATTTTTCAGCGAAGACCGGATTTCCCGTAGCGGCATTGATAATGGTCCATTGTTTGCCGCGAATGTCATCGGGCATTTTTTCCATCGTTGCGATTATGGTGGCAAAGCCCTTGTCATCGCCCGCCTTGTTGAGGGCGGCTGCCTTGGCGGCATAAGTACCGAGTAAAGCACCGTTGACGGTGGCTTTATCCTTGTCGTTCAGGTTGCCTTTGAGCATGTTCTGCAAATACGGAATGGCGAAATCGGGGTCGCGGCGGTTGCTGACTGCGCGGAGCAGCTCCCCGAGTTTCCCGAAGGTATCCTCGGATTGTCCGGCAATGGCATTCAGGGCTGCATCATAGCGTTTCCAGTCTTTCGCCTTGATGGCTTCATTGACTTCTTTCTGGAGCGGCGCCCAATTGATGCGTTTAATAGTCGGTTTCGGCGGCTGTGTTTGCGGAGCGGCATTCAGGATGCCGACGGAAAAAGTCACAGCGGTTGCGGCAAATGCGCAGAAGATTTTGGAATATAAAGATTTCATGATTACTTGTCTCCTTTTTCCAGAGCAGTCCGGAGTTTGAGAATGTAGGAAATGCACTCCATGCGGATCGGTGTAATGGTATCGCGTTCCGGATCGGAATATGCGATAAAGCTCATGGCGTTGCGTGCCAGACGGCGGGTCGCCCAGTCTTTGGACTCATTGGCTTTCCGTGCCAGACGGAGCATGAGAGTGATATACCGGATATCGTCTATGCCTTCCCGGACACCTTCCCATTCGATGGTATCCAGAACATCGTCTCGTGTGGCATAAACCATAATCAGGCCGCGCATATTGTGTTCATCGGTAATGGAAAAATCATTCCAGTTGTTGCGCCACCAGGAATAATTGCTGGAAGCATCGAACCCGTTCCGATACGCAACATATCCGTGCATACGGCGGAAATAATCCGGATTTTCCGGCCCGGAATGCGGATTGGCATACCAGCCGACGAGCGCTTTCGGATTCATCCGGTGATAGTCGGCAACGGCTTTTTCATTCCACGGTCCGACTGGCGGGAACGCGAATGCAACATAGTCCAGACCGTACTGGATCCGTTGATGCGGAAGACTGGAAACCATGACATTGGCACCGGCTTCATGAATGGCATCCCAGGCGTCACGCTGTTTCTTGATCATGTAGAAATCGCCTTCATCCATGCCGTAAGAATAGATCTCGGCATCCTTGCCGATTACACTCTTGACCAGTTTCACCGCTTCGGCATAACGTCTCTTGTGATCCGCAGTAACAGAACGGAGTCCGCAACCTTCCATCGCATCCATTAGACGTTCCACATGAATGCCGTTCTCCTTCGCCATCTGGACATCCGCTTTGAAACGTTCCGGATAGAACGGATTGGCTATCGGGAAGTCCTTTGGATGAAACATGTTATGCGAGGAAAGATTCTTCAGCACTTTCGGCAGACGGGCATTCGTGCCGTACAGACAGAGGAAAAATTCCCGGTCGAAGTCATGATAGGTACGCGCTTCCGGCAGTTCAAAGGGCAGAACACGGATCCGGACCGCGATCTCTCCGGCGGAAACACCGTCAGCGGTCATTTTGATAGACCCGGTATAAAGTCCCGGTTTCTGCTTTTCCGGCACATAAGCGGTCAGAAAGAACTGTTTGAACTCATTTTTGTTCAGCACCACGGGCTGAAGCGTATCGGCATCCCGGATCAGCTGCAGATTCCCGCGGTCAAGATACTGGTAGTCCAGTGAGGTATAGGGGGCGGTCATCCACCAGTATTTGATGCTGCCGTCCTCATTGTAATAACGGACATAGTTATGACCTCGGCCGTTCGCAACAACACGAACAAGATTTTCGTCATTGACCAGCAGTTCCGGACAGAGTACATGATTCAGGGCATCGGCAAAATAACCGTACCAGGAAGAACCGGTCTGATACCAGACTTTGAGCAGCTTCAAATCCAGCTGCGCAGCGGGGAAAATGTTTCCTTCTTCACTTTTCAGATCCGAAACAGTGAAGGTAAAACGGTCCGCATTTTTCCGGGGATACACCACAAAGGACGCCGGCTCATATTCATTCTGCGCCGCCACAATCCCCAATGTCCCGCAAAGTGTCCCGTCAACAGGAAACGTGTCGGGCAGACGTTTGATGGATGACATGGGGTCCACGGTGTAGTAGAGGAACGGAGCTTTTTCCCATTGCGGGACGTTTTTCAGGTCGTTGTTGACCCGGATTTCGTTTTGCCTGACCTTATCGGGGTCAAGCGGATAGGTCTGGCGGAACGTATCTGCGGCGGAAAGAGCGCAGGCGGACGCCAGAACGAAGGCGAGAAGTGAACTTTTCATAGGAGTTCCTTTCGTAAGATAAATGGGGACGTGTAAAATTGACATATTTAAAGATCAACTGACATACTTTTTGGAATATATCCTGTGTCCGGACGGTTGTCAAGCGGTATATTTGCACGGCAAATGCTTTTTTTTGAAAAAAATCTGAAAATAAGTCCGCGAAGTCAGGGAATTGGGGTCTGTTAAGGGGGATAGGGGAACTCCTGAGTCCCCGACTCTAATAAAAATAGGTCTTATAGGTCTTATTTTTTTTGCCACACAACGCCGCGCGCAATCACGCGAAACTCCCGGCATTTCCCACTCCTCACTATCCACTATTCCCTAATTACATTCCTCGGACTGCCAGTCGGATATTCTGCCTGTTTCCGTGCTGAAATTCGCACCAACCAGAGTGATTTTTTTGGATGACAGCAAGTACGGCTTGAAATACTCCTTTTCCTTGATTTGAGAAAGGGCGGAATTGTCGTTGTTCAGTTTGAACTCGAAGAGATAGACATACTTGTCCGTCTCGATGACGGCGTCAATCCGGCCATCGCTGGTCCGGGATTCCGCATGGATGTTATAACCAAGCAGTTTGAAAATGGAATAAAAGATGTTCTGGAAATTCGCCTCGGTCTTGTGGTGGAGATCGTAGGGAACGCCCGCGAAGAAAACCTCTATTGCCTTCTGGAAATCCTTCAAGTCGCCTTCCTCAATCGCATCGGTAAGAAACTCACAGAAATTGAAACCCCCGTCTTGAGCTGTTTTGGAATAGGCGTTCAGCAGGTAAACATTGAAAGACTCGCTAACCTCGCGGTTCGGGAAATCAAGCATGTAACGGTTTTTTCCATGTTTCACTACGCTGGACTTGATAGTAAGGTAACCTGTTTGTAGCAGCAGCATCAGTGGCGGCACGCTGTCAATCTCGAAGGAACCAAAAGAAAATATGTCAACCGGGTTCGAGAGGACATTCCGCAAATTCATTTCTTTTTCCTTAATCAAGTTCAACAGGAATGTCGGTGTACCGGTGGAAAACCAGTAGTTGTTGAATTTACCGTGTTTTGTGAAGAAACTTGCCACGGAAACGGGATTGTAAACACTTTCTGCCGTCTCTTCAAAACGGAAGCCATCGTACCACTCCTTGATTTTTGCAAGGAATTCGTCATGCGGCAATTTCTGTGTTTTCTCCGTTTCTGCAATCCATTCTGTGAAATTTGCCTCGAATTCTT
>CALCCZ010000114.1 GCA_937900075.1 uncultured Lentisphaeria bacterium | reverse complement strand
ATTTTATTCTGAACCGTGGCAAAGAAAGTTCTAGTAACGGGACTATCCCGGTCATAATCCGCCGATGTTGCATAAAGATCGGTGATTTTCTGATAGAAGCGGCGTTCACTTGCCCGGATCTCCTGAATTTCGCTGATGAGGTGTTCGAAGTAATCGTCATCAAAGATTTTTCCGTTGATCAGCCGTTCCTTGTCCAGAACATATCCTTGCTTTGTAAAAGTTTCAAGGACCTTGGTAGCCCATTGCCGGAACTGGGTTGCCCGTTGTGAATTTGCGCGATATCCGACCGCAATAATGGCAGGCAAACTGTAGAATTTATACTGATAGGTCTTGCCGTCCGTGGCAGTATGTGCAAAAATTGCACATACTGAATCTTCCGTCAGTTCTCCCGAGGCAAAAACGTTCTGCAAGTGTTTAGTGACAACCGATCTTTCAATATCAAAAAGCTGTCCGATTGCTTTCTGGGTCAGCCAGACATTTCCGTCCTGTACCCGGACTTCAATAGTGTCACCGTTCTTGCTGTCTTTCGTGAAGACAAGAAAGTCCGTTGTGCTGTTGCGTATCTGCATTTTTTTATTCATTGTTCTTCTCTTCTTCCGAAAATCTCATTACAGAGAACTTTTCAATGTGTCTTTTTCATTCTCCCGCAAAGAACGGATGTGCGGCTCTCAAAAATTTTACTTGTATTGCGTTGTTGTCATGGGGGAGTCCTTTGCAAACAAGTTATCTCGAATTTGCCTTTTTTATCCAGGACTGGCAGGCTTGTTTCAGAGCGGAATTATTATTTTTTTCCGCATACTCCGCCAGCCCCAGCAGGAGTCCATGCTTTTCCGCCTGTTCCATCAGGACATACGTGGAACCGGCATCCGTCAGCGGGAAGATTTTTATGACGAACTGCATTTGTTCTTCTTTGCTCCAGGAAGGGAAATTGCTTTTTACACATTCTTCGATTTTTGTATCGAATGGATAGGGGCAGTCTTTCAGTGAATCATACGCCTGATCAACAGAAACAGCGCATCCTGTTGTTATGAAACAAAACAGTGCCGATAATAAGGCTGCACATAATACTTTTTTCATGAACTCATCCTCCGGTTATTGTTAAAAACTTTTCCTTTCTCTAATATAGCGCAACGGAAGTGTTTTTCAAATATGAGCGGTAAAAAATTTCTTTCGCAAATTATTTCGCAATATAATTGCTGAATTTTTTATTGTTGGCAGAATAACTGTCATCCAATACAACCAGTCCTGTACGTAGTAAATGGCCGTTAACAAAGGTTTTGTTTGCCAAATATACATAAGCCAGTAAATTACCTTTATCGTCATATTTTTGAACATCATATTTCAGGAACATTTTTTGACGATACAATTTTTTGTGTAGATATTCCACTGTCTGTGGAGCAGTCTCATGTTTGGATTTGATACCAATTAATTTCACAATTAAGCCGTTATCCAGTAAAATGGTATTTGGAGAAATAATTTCCTGCAAGGAGAAAAAGTCTGTGCCTTTTGTGCCGTTCTTATCAACTACTGAACCGAAATTAAGTTTTTTAATATCTACTTTATTATTCAGCTTATGCGGGTCTTTGAATAAATATGGCAAAGTGTCAAGTGAAGGTGTTGGAATAATACTATGATCGTACTCGACATTTATCTTCTCGGCAAAGAGAGTATTGTCTCCTAATTTTTGTTTGATGATTGGTAAAAAATCCGGATTGATTTCATAGCCGATGCCATGCCGTTCCAATTGAGAAGCTGCTAAAATTGTGGTTCCGCTGCCTAAGAATGGGTCAAAAACTACTTCTCCTGGAAAAGAGAACATTTGCGAATCGCTTCCGCAACTGCACCTACATTGCGTTTAAAATTCAATTAAAACCGATTGGTTGCTGAATTAAGAATCCATTCTTTTGCCATCCTAGTTACTCCATCTAATTTTAGTACCGATTTCACCTGAAGTTCCAAAAGATCGTATACGAAATTCTGTCTGCAAAAACATTTTTACCGCACTCTATTCTTTTTGTTTCATTTTTCAGTTTAGAGCCCCGGAATGAAGAAAAACACCAAGAGACTTGTTATTCTTTTCTACTCTTTTCCAATATACAGCTTGAACTTCACATTTTCAACTATTCATTTGCAAAAAAATGCACATCATTATGGGGTATAAATATCCTCAGGGCAAGAGAATTTGAGACCGACAATCTTATGGTCTCAAACCATACGCGCTACCCACTGCACTATGTCCCAACGGAAAAGAGGAGCACAATTTACTCTATACTTTTCAAAAAGAAACTCCGAAAGCGGGCGCGGGTACTGTACTTAAATTTTGACAGATGCGTTTTCTCCGCTTCCTTATTCACTCTTCGAGGCATTATCTGTGCAGCGCAGGACTTCATCGTCATCATGCAGATAGCGCCTGTACCATCCTGCGAGAAGAGTCCAGTCACCTTTGGAAATTGCGTATCTTTCCGCCACCTCTAATATTTTCCGGATTGTCATGAGTTCATCCGGCATGATCCGTTTCCAATCAGGAATCAAGGTTGATTCAAAAAGAGCAGTTGTTCCCATGTGTTTTGCCCGGTACAGCAGAGCCTCCCGTTTTTCTTTACGATATGCCCGGATTTTCTGCCGTGCAGAAATAATTTTTTTTTCGATTACAGGAATCTGGCGATGTACCCAAAAAACTAAGTTCCCATCGGTCATAGCGACCTTCATCACTCTGACAGAACGTTTCCGATATCGCTGATTGAATCTTTCAATCTCGAGAGACAGTTCTTTCAGGAATGGGAAAAGATCATCGGTAACATCAATCTTCCATTCCGGACAATTCTTTGCCATTTCATAAAGCGTTGGGGCGAGTTGATATAGCTGATTTTGAAGTTCAGAGTTCATTCTTGTTCTTTCATATATGCCTGCAGTTTTTGTGCTTACCTGAATACGTAGCCAATTTCGTGCCCAAAAAGAAATGAGCAGCCAATTTCCAATAAAATAGAAATTGCCTGCTCAAATATTGCATCCTCTGATTAATTTTTGAATAATCGATAGACGCATTACTGCATTGGGCTTTTTATTCTACAGGGATACCTGACGAGACCAGTAATAATTTTCTATCTATTGCTAATTTTCCTGATTCAATGAAGGTAAATACCACCTTTCTATCAGAATTTCTTCAATGAACGGTCGCCGGAATAATATTCCCGCAGCGTGTGCATTTCTTGCCTGTATAACTGACGGAAATTCCGCTTCCCATGATAGTACCGCAGGTATTTCCCTGCGCGGGGGTTGGCATGGCGCAGGAACAAAGGCGACCTTTTTCTGCAAGCAGTCTTCTGGCTTTTTCAGCGTTGGATTCGTGGTTGAACATAACTTTTCTCCTGTAAATTCATCACAAACTTCATGTCTGCAATGTTTACAGGAGATATAGCAATTTCCGTGCCAATGTTTTTTCTGCAAGAAGACCTTTCGAGGCTGTTCAAAAAAAAGACAGCCGGATTCAGAAAATAATCATTTCTTTTTGTTCAGAATCTCCTTGGCCTTCGTACAGATGGGATGATAGAAATTTTCAAAAGTGCATTTTGACGCGGAAAAATGCCAGCCATCCAACCATGGAATTGTTTTTTTGTTTTTTAAATTTAAGTCATAATAGAGAAAGTTTTCATTCACATCTTTTATCGTCAGAAATCTTTCTCTCAAAAATGGCGTCATCATCCCGACATCTCCTAAATTTCCGGAGACAATAATATCAGGATTGAGAATTTCAATCTCTTCCAGAAAAAACACCTGATTTTGGGGATCATTGATAAACTCTGCAAACTTTCCTGCTTGTACTCGTGTTGAGCCAGAACAATTATTCAATTTTGATGCATTGATGAATGCAAAACTGAATTTCCCTTTCCTTGCCAAATCATCATTCAAATTTTTAGCAGGAGGCATTTCTTCCCAATTTTTAATTGTTTGTTCGCCATTTAAAATTCCATAGGCAAGATACAGTAATCGGGAATGAAAATTATCCGTAATATTCATTTCCTCTTGTTTCCAAGCTTTCCAGTAATCATTGTCCTTCTGTCCGTAGGACTCCCGTGCAATGAATAATAC
>CALCCZ010000113.1 GCA_937900075.1 uncultured Lentisphaeria bacterium | reverse complement strand
ACCGATGCGGGGATTGGAGCGACCAAGACTTCGAATTATGAGTTCAATGTACAATTGTATGAATATGATGACGTGAAATTTGCCACCAGCGAATTTGAAAAACTTTGGAATGAGGCTGTTCCCATTTCTCCAGACCAAATTCAGACACTCAAGACCAAGACACATCTGAACAACGAGGTTACTCCGTTTGAATTATATGTGAAGATGCTGGCTTCTTATTTTGGAGCAAGTATTGACTACAATCCGGATGCTGTTGATATGCCAGCAAAGTACAAGAAATTATCCTACCAGATTGATGCTGTTAACCAGGGATATGACAAGTTGTGCAAATATAATGGTTTCTTTCTGGCGGATGTTGTTGGCCTTGGTAAAACAGTAGTGGCTCTTATGATTGCCAAGAAATTCTTTTATGGGAATGGTTTTCCGGAACATATTTCAAGGATCCTCATTATCTGTCCGCCTGCTGTTCGGCAGTCCTGGGAAAATACAGTAGAGGACTTTGGACTGAAGACATGTAAAATCATTACGAACGGAAGTATTCATAAAGAAGAACGACGTTTCAAAAGCTATGATCTTGTCATTGTTGATGAGGCTCACAAGTTCAGAACAGCCTCATCGGAAGGATATGATATCCTTCAGCGACTGTGCAAATCAGATGCACCCCAAGGGGGAATTCTTGGGCAGGCACCTGAACACAAGAAAATCATTCTTATATCTGCAACGCCGTTAAACAATGGTCCGGATGACATTCAAAGTCTTACTTATCTTTTCCAGAATGGTGGAAACACAGATTTGGACATTCCGAATCTGGATGACTTCTTCAAGTCCTTAATCAAACGTTATAGTGATGCAAAAAAACTTGACATGGAAGAGGCGAAACCGATTGTTCAGCAAGTGAATGAGGATTTGCGAAACAATATCCTTTTTCCACTAACAGTCAGACGTACCCGGTCTGATTTGATAAATAATGAACTCTACCGAAATGACCTTGAGAAACAAGGCGTTATTTTTCCGAAAACTGCTTCTCCTGTTCAAATGTTCTACAAAATGAACAAGAATTTAGATTCCCTTTTTGACCGTACACTCGTTTGCTTGGCAAAGGAATTAAACTACAGTCGTTATATGGCAATTGGCTATTTGATCCCCGAACCTAAAAGCAGATATAGCAATATTGCCGATATTGCCTCAAAACAGCTTCCCGTTATTATGAAGAACATTCTCATTAAACGGCTTGACAGCAGTTTTTGTGCATTTAAGCTTTCCCTGAAGCATTTTCTTGATAGTGTGAATGCCATGTTGAAAATGTTGGATAATGATTGTGTGTTCATTTTGCATGACGTAAATGTGACAGACCTTGTAATGAATGACGAACAAGACAAGTTAATGGCTATTTTTGAGCGGAAACACGAAGAGGATCCGTCTGTTGCCAAGTTCAAGGCTGATGATTTTGAACCAAACTTCCGTTCAAAATTGGAAGAAGACAAAAAAACTTTGGAGAATCTATGGAAGGACTGGGAAACTGTCGATGATGACCCGAAGTACGATGAGTTCCTCAAAACACTGAAGAACACATTCCTTAATAAACGGATGAATCCTTCCGGTAAGATAGTTGTATTCTCCGAGGCTGAAGATACCACTCGATATCTCTTGGATCGTCTGGAAAATGATGGTTTTACACGCGTTCTGGCTGTCTATGCAGGAAATCGTGACAGTGTGCAAGAGAAAATAGCTGCGAATTTTGATGCCAACTTGGAAAAGGAACAGCGTAGAAACGATTATGACATCATCATCAGTACCGAGGTGCTTGCTGAAGGTGTTAACTTGCATCGTGCAGGACTGATTGTTAACTATGATACACCTTGGAATTCGACCCGCTTAATGCAGCGAGTTGGCCGTATCAATCGAATCGGTACAACAAACAAGATAATTTCCATCTATAATTTCTTCCCGACTTCCGAGGTGAACGACACCATTGAGCTTGAGAAGAAGGCTAGTCTAAAACTTCTTGCCTTTCATCATGCTCTTGGCAGCGATAGTCAAATTTATTCACCAGACGATGAAAAACCTGGCTCTTTCGGACTATTCAATGCCAACTATACAGAGGAGCAGGACGAACGTCTGACGATTCTTCTTTGGTTGCGTAAATTCCGTGATGAACATCCGGAAAGATTCAAGATGATTACGGATCTCCCGCTGAAAATCCGGACAGGACGTTTGGAAAATGAAACAACACAAGCTATGTTTCCTGCCCAAGCTACAGTTGCCTATCTTAAAAACAGCAAAAGAGACCTCTTTTTTGCCGTCTCTGGCACAGGGAAAGCGAAAATTATCAGTTTCTTAGACGCTGAAAAGTTACTCCGATGCAATGAAAATGAGCCGCGACAGACCATTCCGGAAATACACTACGATCATATAACAGATTTCCTCAAAGACTTTGAATTTCATCATCAGGAGACTGCAAGCAAACATTTGTCTGTTGTTAATGTTTTGACGCCACAGCAGAAGAAAGCGTTGAATTATTTGACTGCCATGTCAAATCTTCCACTTGTCAATGATGATGAACGCAATTTGATTGAAAAGGCCAAAGATGCCATTAGCCAGCAGAAATACGCAAAATTATATAAAGAAATCAATACTATCGCAAAGAATAAATTGCGACCCGTCGAAAATCTTCAGGCGCTGATACTCGTCATCAAAAAATATGTTGATGAAAACCCAGATGTTGAAGCCCAGTCGATTGACAATAAAGAGGCAGGTGGGCGCCCGGATATCATCATCTCCGAAACCCTTGTCGGTCGGGAAACAAAACAGTCATAATCAAAACAGGAAACAACATGAACTCAATTGCCACCATCCTTCAAAGCGAATATTCCTTATTAGCATGGCAGGAGGTTTACAACTACCTTTTCCCAGGTTGCAAACTTTTCCAAGTTCCAACAACAATAAAAGAAAACAGTCCCCTGATTAAACGGATGTTACAGATTGGCGAGGTGGAACTTGATGGAGGTAAATTGCTCTTTTTTGACATCGAAGTCACTCCGACGGTAGTTCTGAACCGTAATCGCGTCGCCTTGAACAATGTGCTGGCAAAATGGTTGACTGTTGGGCAGTATGATGCAGCCATAGGTATTTTCCACTCTTCTAAACACCAATCCTACAGATTCACTTTTGCACGTAAGAATGTCCATTTCAACGAGGAAGGGCAAATTGTCAGTGAACGGACAAACGCAAGACGCTATACCTACATCCTTGGTCCGAAGAAACATATTCAAACAGCCAGACAGCGCTTTGAACGACTTCATGACATTGCAAAAGTTTCTTTGACTGACGTGGAAGAAGCGTTCTCCGTTGAAGCATTGACAAAGCAGTTCTACCATGAGTTGTTTGATTGGTATCAATGGGCCGCCTCCGAGGAAATGAAGGTATTCTATCCAAACCTTGATCATGCAGTAGACCCGGGAACGGTTTTGCAGGAACATCTTATTCGTCTCATCACCCGACTGATTTTTGTCTGGTTTATTAAACAGAAAGGGTTGGTCCCGGATGAATTGTTCAATCCTTCGGATATTGCCAAACACCTGAAGGATTTTGTACCTTATAGTTCTACTCAACACAACTACTACCGCTGCTATCTCCAGAATCTCTTCTTTGCAACGTTGAACCGCGAAATTGGGGAACGGGCGTTTGCCAGTACGACTTTTTATTCCGCAAAAAGAAGCGACCACGGCGTCTCTACACTCTATCGGTATGCAGATGAATTTCAATGTTCTGAAGATGAAATTCGACGAATGTTCTCCCGTATTCCATATCTTAATGGCGGTCTTTTTGAATGCCTTGACCGCAAGGACGAAGCCTCTAACAAGCCAGCTGTCTATGTTGATGGATTCAGCCGCAAAAAAAGCGTTGCCGCCAGATTGCCGAATTGTCTTTTCTTTGATAGGGAGAAAGGAATAGTCCCATTACTGGAGCGATATAATTTTACCATTGAAGAAAATTCGGCAACAGACCAGACCGTAGCTCTTGATCCTGAACTCCTTGGTAAGGTCTTCGAAAACCTCCTTGGTGCATATAATCCGGAGACACAACAGACCGCCAGAAATGACTCGGGTTCTTTCTATACACCCCGTGAAATCGTCGATTACATGGTCAATGAAAGTCTGATTGCCTATTTAAAAACAAATTCTGAGTGCGAACCATCTCTAATTGAAAAAGTCGTGAAAGAAGAAGAATTGCCTGCAGAACTGCAGGACGACCAGACTGCCTGTGATGAACTTTCTCAATTACTTCTTAACGTAAGAATACTTGACCCCGCTTGTGGTTCAGGAGCATTCCCAGTAGGCGCCTTGAATCAAATTATTGGGATCCTGCGGAAACTTTCAAATGGTAAACTAAATGACTATTCTACGAAGATGCATCTGATTGAAAAATGCCTCTACGGTGTGGATATTCAGAATATCGCTGTACAGATTTCAAAATTGCGCTTTTTCATCTCTCTTATCTGTGAACAGAATCCAGACTTTAACACACCGCCAGAATGCAACTTCAACATTGCGCCTCTTCCCAATCTTGAAACACGGTTCGTTGCCGCAAATACCTTAATCAATCTCCAGAAAGATACATCTATAGAACTGGATATGGGGGATAATACCCTGAAACAATACCAGGACGAACGCTACAGAATTAGCCAGCTCTTGATTTGTCCGCCCAATCGCGGGGAAAAGAAAAATCTTCAGGCACGCGAGAGGGAATTGGCGCATCTGACTTGTAATCGTATTGTACAGTTATCCTGTCATCCGGACCAAAGTCGTATTGACAAATGGAATGAAGAAATTCGGGATCTCCAGAAAAAACGTCTTGCTGTGACTGAACCGGATTATCAGCAAATGCCTCAGACTATGTATCATCCTATTCTCTTCGGGGAAGATAATCCTCAACAGCAGAATCTGACTTATGATGCCAATGAAGAAGAACGAAACAAAATTGACCGAAATATCAAAGACCTGCAGAAGAAAATTGCCAACGAGATGGCAAAAAACGCAAATGTGGATGAGAAGATGCGTATTGCACGGAAACTCTCATCCTGGATATCCTCGGACCTGAATGCAACTGCCGATTTCTTTGACCCGGAATGGATGTTCGCTATCAAGGGTGGTTTTGATATTATCATCGGCAATCCCCCATACATACAATTGCAGGGAGACGGGGGAAGATTAGCTAACCAATATCAACAGGAAGGTTTTTCTACGTTTGAACGTACCGGCGACATCTATTGCCTTTTCTATGAGCGCGGATGGCAACTTCTGAAAGACAACGGTCATTTATGTTTCATCACCTCGAATAAATGGATGCGCGCTGGGTATGGCGCTTCTTTGCGTTCTTTCCTGGCATCAAAAACCAACCCCGAGTTGCTCCTTGATTTCGCAGGACAGAAAATATTCGAATCGGCAACCGTTGATACCAATATCCTGCTCTTCGCCAAGGCAAAGAAAAACTTGGGCAAGACTTTATCATGCATTGCAAAACCCGGTTGTCGAGATGATTTGAGCGGTTTTGTTAGACAGAACGGCACCGAATGTTCCTTCACCAACGCAGATTCCTGGGTCATCCTCAACCCCATTGAACAGTCCATCAAACGAAAAATCGAGGCTGTCGGGGTCCCTCTTAAAGATTGGGATATCCAAATTAACTATGGAATTAAGACCGGTTGTAATGAAGCATTCATCATTAATGAGGCAAAAAAAGCTGAATTGATTGCCGCCGACCCCAAATCTGCCGAAATTATACGACCCATTCTTCGCGGCAGAGATATCAAACGGTATGGATATAACTTCGCCGGATTGTATCTGATTGCCGCTCACAATGGTATCCCGGAAAAAGGAATACCAAGAATCAATATTGAAGATTATCCTGCAATCAAGCATCATTTAAACCAATATTGGGATAAAATATCCTCAAGAAGTGATAAGGGAGATACTCCTTACAACCTTCGTAGTTGTGCATATATGGAGGATTTTTCTAAACCGAAAATTATATACCCCAATATGACTAAATATCTGCCTTTTTTATTGGATAATGAACAATTTGTAACTAATCAAAAATGTTTCATCATAACTGGTCATCATATCGCATATTTAACCGCTTTTTTTAACTCATCGTTGTTTAAGTTTTGTTTCCGAGATGCTTTCCCTGAATTACAAGGTGGCACGAGAGAACTTAGTAAAATTTTCTTTGATAATGATAAAATTGTTTCTTTTACTGGAAATGAATGTATTGATGGTATTGATTTTAATGAAAATCATATTGATTGTGATGGTGTATTCATTAGCAGCAATTCTAATTTAAATGGTGAATTTATTAGTGAATTAAATATTACTGATGAAAATGGT
>CALCCZ010000112.1 GCA_937900075.1 uncultured Lentisphaeria bacterium | reverse complement strand
ACCTGAATCAAAATATTTTTTTCTTTTGCTTTGCGGATAAGTTCATCTGCCTGGAGCAAATCGGCAACCAATGGTTTTTCGCAAAGAACATGACATCCATGTTCGATTGCAAAAAGAATCTGTTCATAATGTTCCAGTGGTAATCGTGAACAGAAAACCACGATTTCCGGTTTTTCTGAAAGAATCATTTCTTTCCAGGAATAATACCGTTTGGCAGCACCGGTCCGAATGAATCCGGAATCATCCCCGTGATTTTCATTTGCCAAGGCAGAAATCTCGACATTGGGCAAACCACAAAAAGAAAGTTGCGTATGATGTCCGGCCAAATGCCCGCCACCAGTATCATAAGAAATACAGATACGATGCATGATTCAATAATCTCCACGTAACCCTACGGAACGCCCACCGCAAACGGGATAATTCTGTCCCGTAATGGCATCTGCGGCAGAGGATGCAAGAAAAGCTACCACTTCGGCGACATCCCTTCCGGTTAACATGTGATTTATAACCTGAAAACGTTTTGTGAATGAGTAAACGTCCGTTGGTACCTCATCAGGACGTGGAACTTTGCCGGGGCTGACACTGTTGACATTGATATTGTACGGTCCCAGTTCCACGGCAAGCGAACGGACCATGCTGATTACACCGGCTTTTGCACAACCGTAATCAAGACAACCGGGAACACAGCCCATACCGACAAGCGAACCGATACAGACGATTTTGCCGCGATTGGCTTTTATCATGTACGGAACAACAGCATGAAGAACATGCAGTGTTCCGTAAAGATTCATATCAATCACCCGGTGAAGGACGTCTATCTTCTGTTCCGCAAATCTGCGGATTTCTTTCCGGGCACTACCACCGGCACAAGGCACTAAAATATCAATTTTGCCGAACTTGGAAATAACGGCTTCAACCTGTTTACAAACAGCAGTGTAATCGGTCAGATCCACAACATAAGATTCACAATCCACACCACGGTTCCGCAATTCGACGATTTTCTTTTCACAGGCTTCCGCATTGATGTCAAAAAAAGCAATCTTTGCGCCATTTTCAGCCAGCTTGTCAATAATTGCGCCACCGATATACCCTGCCCCACCCGTTACGAGTGCAACTTGATTTTTCATTCACGTTCTCCATTCCGATACCCGCAGGCATCCAGTAAACATTTTTGTACATTCAATTCATGCTGATAGTCAAATGGATTACGAATCTCCCCCCGGATGATTCGGGCAAATTCTATCAGTTGAGCGTCATAACGGCCACCTAAGGGCCCAACATCGACTTCCTGTGTTCCCTCATGAAATCCGGCAACAGCTTTTTGGAGAGTTAAACGCGGTTTCATCGAACGGGTTCTGTATTCATCGCTGGGAAACTCTATCGGGCAAAGCTCAAATGTGCCTTTGGTACCGCACACAATCAGTCTCCGGTGTTTCATTCCCTCTATCTCATCCACAGAAACCCGTATGGTTGCCGTAGCCTTCGGATATTCCAGCACTGCAAGACCATTGTCAATAAGGCCATCCGCACGAGTACACTTCATAAATGGTGTAATCTTGTCCGGCATACCCAAAATTGAAATAACAACATCAATCAGATATCCCGCAAAAATATACATAGCTCCGCCGTAAAATTGAGAAAGCCATTCGCGATAATCGTCTTTGTCCCAACGACTCATAACGGTATGGATTTCAAATATCTCACCGAGCCACCCATTACGAACAGCTTCTATGCAAAAACGAATTGCCGGATTGTAACGGTAAACATAAGCCAACTGCAGTGCCAGTTCTTTTTCTTTGCACAAATCTACAAGCGAACGAAACATTTTCATGGATTCGCCACCCGGTTTGTCCAAATGAATATGCAATCCTCTCTGTGCACAGCGCAACGCCGTCGGGACCAGTTGAGCACCGTCTGTTTCTACTGCAACCGCGTCCAAATCAGGAATGGAAAACAGTTCTTTTTCTGTCAATCGCGGTAAATCGGCATACATCTCCCATCCGCCCCGTTTTTCCCACCAGACCGGATCATTTTCCACTACGCCAACGACATCATAAAGGTCTGAAAGAGAACGCAATGATCTCATCTTTTCAGAACCATGATTATGTCCAATTCCGATTTGCGCAATCTTAATCTTTTTCATTGCTACGTCTCCCGTTCACCTTGACTGCAAAAAGGATAAACTGCCTCCCTATTTAATTAAGAATAAAACGCACATTCAGTGCTTATCTTCTGCCTCAAACAGAAGATTCTCTTATATGACCAAAGATTTGCGTTCACCATCCACGACTTCACCGCAACGGAATGCCTGGAAGCCCTGCTCATTGCATATCCGGATAGCGGCTTGTTCAAATTCAGCCTTAACAAACCAAACCATGCCAACACCCATATTGAATACGCGATACGCCTCATCTCCAATTCCGCTACGTCCTGTCAGCAAACGGAAAATTGGAGGTGCATCCAAAATCTGATTCTTATGGAATACCGCATTCACGTTTTTAGGCAGAATTCGCGGAACATTGTCAAACAAACCACCACCGGTAATGTGAGCAATACCATCCAATTCAATCTCACCGGAAGACATAGCTTGACGAATCGCTTTCCAGTAACAGGTATGCGGTTTCAGTAAAGCCTCTCCAATGGTCTCACCACACAACTCGGCTGGTTT
>CALCCZ010000111.1 GCA_937900075.1 uncultured Lentisphaeria bacterium | reverse complement strand
CGCCGAAACCGAAAAAAAAGTTCCAATTTCATTTACCCGATTTTCCTGTGACGATTTGGGTGACCCTCGGTCTTTTCTGTATTATGGCATTTGCCCGTCGTTTTGATGAATCCTATCTTGCGCTTCAGGTGGAAAATATTGCGGGTAAAGTCAATACGGAGCTTTATACCGGCTGGATCAGTGCGACAGCTGCGGCGGGCGGTGTTATTGCCGGGTTCCTGATTGGGCATCTTATGGACCGGTTTTCCGCGATGCGCGTGGCGGTTTGTGCAGTATTGATGTCTATTGTTCTGGTACTTACGCAAGGATTTGCGACTAATTTATGGGTGCTCGCATTTGCACGATTCGGTGCATTTTTTGCAGCAAGCGGTTTGGAGCCGGTGTTTCTGACGATTTTATCGCGGAATACGCCGGATGGACGGCGCGGGCAGATATTCGGATGGAGTGCATTGTTCCGTACATTTGGAATGGTGATTGCGGCACCTCTCGGCGGAGTTGTGATTTACTCTCTCGGAGTACGCAGTGTATATGTGGCGGCAGCGGCGGCATTTCTGCTTTTGCTTCCGTATTTGTACGGGATGCAAAAACTGTTCCGTTCTGCATCGGCAGAAGGTAACCGCAGTATTCTTTGATTTTCCAGGGACAATATGTCCTGTATCATGCATCTGCGGGCAGGAATATCCGGATGAAATTCAGAAGGTGAGGGTGTCGTGAGTTTTAATCATGGCGAGGTGTGCGGTATCGTTCCATGTAATCAACTGCCATCCGGAAGGGGAATGCCGGAATACGGAGAGGGAAGAATTTGCGCAAAGCGGAGTAATATTTCCTGTGGCCACGGGACCGACGACATGCCGGAACATGCGCTGAGTTGCGCCGCCATGACTGACTAAGAGCAAACGTTTTCCGGGATATTCATTGGCGAGTTCATTCATGAAGTCGGAAACTCTTTTCTGGAACTCAGCGAGAGATTCACCGTTTGGGACGACTAAATCATCAGGTGAAGTTTTGAATGCCGCCATAATTTCCGGATACTGTATTTTCAGCAGGGAATACGGTTTGCTCTGAAGGTCTCCTAAATTCCATTCCCGAAGCTGTGTGACAGGGTGAATGGTCAATTCCGGATGGTATTTCAGGATTATTTCCGCAGTATTCATCGTTCTTCCCAAGTCACTGGAAAAGACCATATCAAACGAATCGTTTTTCAGGCGTTCCGCAATCGCTTCCGCCTGGGCGATACCGGTCGCATCCAGGGGTGTATCCAGCTGTCCCTGAAGGACGCCGGAGATATTGGCTTCGGTCTGACCATGGCGTACAACGACAAATTCGCAAACATCGGGATTGAGCATAAAAACAATACACCTCGCAATAAGTAAAAAGGCGGCAGAAACTGCCGCCTTTGAATCGCAGACAAGAAGGAATTACTTGGCTTCTGCAGTGGATTTTTTGTTTTGGGCTGCTGCGCTTTCCGCGATATTGTTTTCTTTTTTGTGCCAGAAAGCAGTGATAGTCGGGGAAATGAAGATGGAAGAGTAGCAACCGACGATACATCCGATGAGCATAACAGCGATGAAGTCACGGATACCTTCTCCTCCGAAGATCAGCTGTGCAACCAGAATCAGAACTACGGATACCGAGGTCAGAATTGTTCTGCCCAGTGTCTGGTTCAAACTGGTATTTACCACATCAATATAGGTTTTACCATTCATGAGTGTAATATTTTCACGCTGACGGTCGAAAATGACAATGGTATCGTTTACGGAGTAACCGATCAAGGTCAGCATACTGGCGACCACCTGCAGAGTGATTTGACCGCCGCAGAGCAGATAGATGCCGGTAGAGACGATGACGTCGTGAATCAGGGCGATATTTGCCGCAATGGAGTATGAGAACTGGAAACGGCATACCATGTAGATAATCATGCCGATCATGGCAAGAACCAAAGCGATAATGGCGGATTTTGTGAACTCCGCTCCGATCAGTGCCCCCAAAGTCGACTGGGACTGTTTCGTGAACTCTACTTCAGGATAGGCTTTATCCAATTCATTAATGATTTTGTTACCGAGTTCATCGGAAACTTTTCCGCCCTTATCGCGGATGACGACTTCCAGCAGTTTTACACCGTCCGATTCTGCAGAAGAGGTGGTTTTGTAGGATGCCTTGGCATCAAATCCCTGACCATTCAAATACTTTTCGATTTCATTGGACGAGATGGTCACGTTCGCTTTACTTTCGTATTTGACCAAAATCTGGGAGCCGCCGGTGAAGTCAATACCGAGAACATCTTTCCCGCGTACGCAGAGAAGCACGATTGAGAGGATGATGAAAGCGCCGGACAGGCAGAAAGCAAATCTGTGGAGTTTGAAGAAATTGATATTGGGATTATGAAGGAATTCCAGCATGGAAAGTTTCTTCAGACGATTTCCTGCAAGACGGAGAATCAAATCGAAGATGATACGTGTCAGGAAGACAGCGGTAAACATGGTCGTGACAATACCGATTGCAAGAGTGATGGCAAAGCTCTTGATCGTGCCGGACCCCTGCCAGAACAGGATTAAACCGACGAACAACGTGGTTACGTTGGAGTCGAAAATGGCGGAAAATGCGCGGCTGAAACCGATATTGACGGCATTTGCAACGGATTTGCCCTGTCTGATTTCTTCACGGATACGCTCGTAAATCAGAACGTTGGCATCGACCGCCATACCGATAGTGAGGATGACACCGGCGATACCGGGCAAAGTCAGAGTGATGTCGAAAGCGGCGACTGCGCCGAGCATAACCAAAGCATTGACAATGAGCGAAATATTGGCGACGAGACCGGAGAGCCGGTAGCAAATCAGCATGAAAATCATCACTAAAACAGTGCCTATAATACCGCTCCAGATACTCTTGCGAATCGTTTCGGAACCGACTGTCGGCTCGATATCGGACCGTGAGACAACGGAGATTTCGAAAGGAAGACTTCCGCTGACGAGTGCATCGGCGACGGATTTGGCTTCATCTTCAGAGAAGGACCCGGTGATTTGAGCCTCTCCGCCGAGAATGGCGCACTGCAACGTGGGCGCGGAATAGAGTTTACCGTCCAGAACAATGGCGAGACGACGTCCTACATTTTCGGTTGTCACGCGGCCGAAATCCTTTGTGCCGTCGCCATCGAAGGAAAGAGTAATCAAACGCTGATTGTATTCATTGACGCGGACATCCGCATCCTTGATTCCTTTACCGTCCATCTCTACTTTTTTAAAGACGAGCACATAGTGCTTTTTTCCGTCATCGTCTTCAGTGTAGAGCAAATCGCAGTCCTTGAGCATCTGGTTTTCTTCCAGATGAGCGGGAAGATAGCTTTTGCGATAGAACAATTCCGGGGAAGAAATGGATTTAACGGCATTTTCACTGTTTTTCCAGGTTTCGTATTCTGCGAGGACTTTGCTTGCGAGTTCATCGGCATTATCCGGGAGGAGACGGAACTCCAGGTGGGCACTGGTGAGGATCAGCTTTTCCAGTTTTGCCTTTTCATCTTCAGCGACAACCGGGACACGGACGGAAACAAGGTCTGCGCCGGCAGGAGAAATTTCACATTCGTAAAGGTTTGCTTTTTCCAGACGTTTTCTCAAGGTTTCAATCGCGTTGTCACGCTGTTTTTCGAAATTATCGGTATCCCCCTTCGTGGATTCGAGTTTCAGGAGAAATTCCGCACCGCCGTGCAGGTCAATACCCAGGTGAATGGCGCCGGAAGCATTTTTTCTGACCAGGGAAATCACATCGTTATTGGTTTTCAGTTTCATCTTGGAAGTGATAGACTTTTTCAGCATCTTCACAAGATTGACCGGAGTGCCGTCCTGTCCCAACTGTTCAGCAGCGGAATAGATTGCTGTAGAGGGATAAGGATTATTGGCTTTGTCGTTTTTCTGCAAATCTTTTGCCTTGCCTATAAGGTTCAGGACAGTTTCGTCCTGCGGATTTTCGGTCATTTTCAGGAAGGTCTGATAGAAATCGGCCTCCTTCATCGGGAACATGCTCCAGACGAAGACAACCACTACGGCGAGAGCAAACAGGGAACGGAGTAAAATCGGTGTTTTATTCATTTTTTATACGCCTCTGTTGTTGCTTGTGTTGCAGGCGCAGTGGGGAGAACTACCTGTCCGACGGCAGCCTGAGCGATTTCAATTTCGGTATTTTCGGCGATTTTGATTTTGAGAGAACCTTCTCTGACTTCAGAGATAGTGCCGTAAATACCGCCGACGGTCAGAATTTTATCGCCTTTTTTCAGACTGTTCACCATTTCTTCGCGTTTTTTACGTTCTTTTTTCTGGCTTCTGTACATCAAATAAAACATAACCACGATAACCAGGATCATAGGAAGCATGCCGCCGAAGGCTCCGAAAAAACCGGGGCTTTCTGCTTCCTGCTGCTTTTTCGCGTTCGAAGGCTGTGTGGTTGTCGTTCTCGCCTGAACATTATTGCCGGGTGTGGCGACAGAGACGCTCGTTTGGGTCGGAGCTGCAGTGGGGGATGGAGCTGCACCCGGAGCCGGAGCTGCGGATGTTTGAGGTGTGGGGACCTGTGCGAAAAAGATCACGTTTGAACTCATCGTTGATTTTCTCCTGTTAGATATATTTCAATATTAATCATTCTTACGAAAAAACACGGGGAATATACACCCGATTTGCCTTGATATCAAATTTTTTTTGCCATTTTTTAACTTATTTTTCTCGGAAGTGCCATAATTTCTCAAAAACTGGGATGGATGATAAATAAAAGCGGGATATTTGCATTTTTTGTATTTTTTACCAATTTTTATTTGCATTGCGTAAAAATGAGTGTACTGTTAAATCGTCCGTTCGGTCTTGTTAAAGTCACGTTAGAAAGGTTCTGAAAAATGCTGAAAAAATTCCATGTCCTCCTTTTTTTCGTTTTTGCCATACTGCCTGTTTTTCTGATTGCCGAGGGCAAAGAAGCAGAGTCCAATGCCCGTGTGAAATACATTTTTCTGCTGATTGGCGATGGATTTGGTCCGAATCAGCGTACTGTTTCGGAACTGGCGTTAGAGAAAAAATTGCTGATGAATACAGCCGAATATATCGTAGTTACCGGCACGAACACAATCGACAACAAGACTACAGATTCTGCAGCAAGCGGAACTGCCATAGCCTGCGGTTTGAAAACGAAAACGCTGTCAGTCGGTGTGGACCCGAACGGCAGACCTGTGGAAAGTCTGGCCTCGGCCCTGAAACGCAAAGGCTATTCCGTGGGAATCATATCCTCTTGCGGGATGACGGATGGAACCCCAGCCGCTTTTTTTGCGCATCAGTTTCCCCGTTATAAGTATAGGGAAATTGCGGATGATATGGTTGCCTCTGATTTTGATTTCTTTGGTGGTTTCGGTATTTTTGAGAGTCCTGACATTGGCAATCGTGAAGCACTTGAAGTGGAATACAGGGAGAAATTGCGGAAATCGGGGCGGAAGATTCTGGAGACTCCGGAAAGTATAGAGGGGCTGTCTTCCTGCGAAAAGGTATATGCCATTTCTGTTCCCTACACGGAATGGGCGAAGAGTCCTTCATTTTTGAGCGGTATTTTTGCGGAAAAGCGCCTGACTCTTACCGATTTTCTGAAAAAAACGGTTTCTCTCTTTGAGTCAAATCCCAAAGGCTTTTTTATCATGCTGGAATGCGGTCGTCTGGATCACGCCGGTCATAACCATGATGCCGGTATGACGATTCGCGAGACACGCTCCTTTGACAACGCAATTGCCGCAGCGTTGGCATTTCAGGCGAAACATCCGGCGGAGACACTGATCGTATTCACAGCTGACCATGAAACAGGCGGTTTGCAGATTGAAGATCAGGCAAAATTGAAAGAAAATGTGCAATTGCTGTGGAAACAGACCAAGCCTTTGGAGGATGCCGGGGAGGAAATACAGCCGATGTTCAAGCAGACGAACTGTTCAGACGAAAAAATAGCCGGATGCATTCTGGATGTAATCGGGATCGACTTCACAGATGCGGAAAAACAGGAAATCCTGACTTTAGTGCGGCAGAGCAGAACACCGGTGAAGGGAAAACCGCGCTTGAATGCTTTCCAGATTTTAGTAAAGGCAGCGGCGATGCGCGACATGCGTTTAGGTCTCCGCTATACATCCAAAGGTCACACGAATGCGAAGATCCTGACTTCCGGATTTGGACCGGGTGCCAGATTGTTCAATGTCCCCAATCTTCAAAATTCCGATATTCGCGGAATCATTGAGAGAATCATGGCAGGGGAGCGCTGAATCGGCCTTTTGAGCCATCCGCATATTTTGTGTAAGCCCGTCCGGATTGTTTGTTCCGGTCCGGAAAAAGTTGAACAGATGTTTTTTCGTTTAAAAACAGTCGTTTTGAGTTGATTTACTCAAGATATTGTTGTATATTACAAAAAGCGTTTTTGTTTGCGGGTTGACTGCATTAATCCTGTTTCCCGTGGTGTTGATTTTTCAGCGGCAGGATGCTCGTTAATGTTGCATATCCGTGTGTTTTTGAAGATCGGATATATGTTTGGATCGGATAGAAATTGTTGTTATTTGAGTGAAGGAGTTTTTTTATTATGCAAACTATTTTTTGCAGTGACCCATTGCGGAACCAGAAACTGGAAGCGTTGTATCATCGTCCTGCTGCTCCGGCTTCCATCGAATTGTCCGTGTCCGGAATTGTAAATGATGTGAAACAGAATGGGGACAAGGCGATTTGTGCGTATCTGAAGAAATTTGACGGAGTGGAGTTTACTCCGGAGCAGTTTCTTGTAAGTGCGGAAGAAATAGAAGAAGCGCAGAAAGCCGTATCCTCCCGGGTGAAAAGTGTAATTCGGCGAACGATATCGCATATTCGTTCTTTTGCTAAAAAAACATTACCGAAGGACTGGAAATTTTCCCCGCGTCCCGGTGTTATTCAAGGTGAGCGTTTTACCCCGATGGACAGAGTGGGCTGTTACATACCCGGCGGGACAGCGCCGTTGGTTTCCACCGCCATTCACACGGTTGCGATAGCCAGTGCTGCGGGAGTGAAAGAGATTTGTGCGATTACGCCGCCGATGAAGAACGGGAAAGTGAATCCCGCCACGCTGTATGCGTTGAAAGCTGCGGGTGCCACAGAGGTGTATAAACTGGGTGGAGCTTACGCTGTCGCTGCTCTTGCATTCGGTACGGAAACGATCCGGAAGGTTGAAAAACTTGTCGGCCCGGGCAATGCTTATGTTGCGGCGGCGAAAAAACTGGTTTACGGTTCGGTTGCCATTGATATGGTGGCGGGTCCGTCGGAGATTCTGGTGATAGCCGACAAGACTGCGGATCCGGCGTTTGTTGCTGCGGATATGTTATCGCAGGCGGAACACGGTAGCGGATTGGAGCAATCGGTCTGTATATCCGATTCCGCAGAGATGCTGGAAGCGATTAAAAATGAATATCTGAAGCAGAAAGAAACTCTGAGCCGTCAGGTTCCGATTGGGAAAGTGACAGAGAACGGGGTATTTTTCATAGAGACAGGAGATTTGGCGGAGGCTGCGCAGATTGCGAGCAAGTATGCACCGGAGCATATTGAACTGCAGGTGGAAAAACCGTTGGAATTTTCCCGGAAGATCAAGGCTGCGGGAGCGATTTTCCTTGGCAAATGGACACCGGAGCCGATTGGTGATTTTACAGCCGGTCCCAGTCATGTGTTGCCGACAGCCGGTACTGCCAGATTTTTCCATGGAATTTCCGGTTCGGATTTTGTCCGTCGCAGCAGTATCATCCAGTACAGTGAGAAAGCATTGCTGAAAGAGATGGAAGACGCGGCGATGTTTGCCGGAATGGAAGGCTTGGATGGACATGGCCGCAGTGTTACGATTCGTGGAGGTAAAAAATGAAAGAATATGTTTCTTTTTTTCGCCCTGAACTGGATGGTATGCAGGGATATGTGCCCGGTGAACAGCCGAAGATTTCCGGACTTATCAAACTGAATACGAATGAGAATCCCTATCCGCCTGCGCCGGGTGTGGTACAGGCTCTGAAGAAATTTGATCCGGCACGTCTGCGGTTGTATCCGGATCCGCTGGCGACGAATTTACGTGCGGAACTGGCAGCGATGCATGGTATTTCCTACGAGAATGTGATAGTCGGCAATGGTTCTGACGATATTTTGAACATAGCGATACGCTGTTTTTGTGATGAAAAACGTGCCATGGCGATGGTGTATCCGTCCTACTCCCTTTACAAGACTCTGTGTGAACTTCAGGGATGTGAATGTATTTCCATTCCGCTGAATGAAGAAGATTTTTCATTGCCGGACAACTTTTTAGAGCAGGCGGAGCGGGCCAATCTGCTGATATTGACGCGCCCCAATGCTCCGACAGGGAACTCTTTCCCCAAGGAAAAAGTTTCCGAGATCTGTGAAAAATTTCATGGTATTGTGCTGATTGACGAGGCGTATGCGGACTTTGCATCGGATAACTGTGCCGAGTTTGCCACGCGGTATTCCAATGTGATTGTTGCCCGCACGTTTTCCAAGAGCCGTAATCTTGCGGGATTGCGTTTAGGCTATGCTTTTGCCTGCAAGGAAATCATAGACGGCATGATGAAAATGAAAGATTCCTACAATGTGTCCATGCTGTCCCAGACTCTTGCCGTTGCATCCATTTGGGATCATGCTTATTTCCGTGACTGTGTAGCGCGTATCAAAGTTTGCCGCGAAACGCTGTATCATCGCCTTTGCGGTCTCGGATTCAAAGTCATTGACTCGGAGACCAATTTTCTGTTTGCCTCTCCCCCGGACGGAGATGCGGAAACGTATTTCCGGAAATTGCGTGAGAACAAGTTTCTTGTCCGGTACTTTCCGGGTGGAATGACAGGAAAGTATGTCCGTATATCCATTGGTACGGATGAGGACATGAAGGCTTTTTACGAGTTTACAAAGAGTTTGTACCGTTGAATCCGGAGTGATATGTCATGAATCTGCGTTTTCCCGCACTTGCCGTTCTGCTGATGTTTGCATGGTTTCCCATTTGCCGGGCGGATGTATTTTCTCTGTGGCCGCTCGACGGTGATGCCGCAGTTTCGGGTAATGGACAGGGTGGCGAATCCGGGGAAAAGTCGGATCGTTCGGGGAATCGTCCGGAAAAGGCCGGTTTACCGCAGAAATTCTGGAATGAGGAAGTACGGGTCAACGGGATGAACCTGTGTCTGGAGATATTTCTGATAGAAGGAAAATTAAAAAATCTGGCTGAAAGTCTGCGTACAACGCTGCCGAAAAATGCGCTGGTCATGGGGAATTCCAACTCTTATTTCGTTCAGATTCCCCGTGAAGACGGAACTCAGGAGCGGATTTGTTATATCAGTCTGACCGCTGTGCGGCCGATGCTGAAATTCCGGATTGTGCTTCCGAAGGACCGGAAGAAGGCGGATGAATCGGTTTGGCCTGCGAATTTTCCCTTGAGTCCGGGTGCATACGATTTAACCATAATGGAGTTCCCGGTGCGGCAATCTCAGTTTGGGTCTTTCCGTTTGAAAGGGGCAACGGTTCCGCAGGTATTAGGGGAAGTTTCGTCCGGTCTGAAAAGTCTGGGGTGGTCACCGGTTTCCCGAGAGGCGGACAATGTTTTTGAGGGTGCAGGGGAGGTTTTTATGAAGAATAATCCGTCCAGTATTCTGATATTGGGTATCCAGCAGACCGTTGGCGGGAATGATGTTTGTGTGTCCATGTATACGCGTCCTTTATGAAGTGGAAGTTGGTATGAAAAAGTTTTCATTTTCTTATTTTTCCGGTTGTTTCCTTGCTGTATTGTTCAGCTTTTTGCAGTCGGCATGTGTTTTTTTCGGGTCTAACGGACCGGATGTAGCGAAATCCTCATCGGAACAGCAGAGTAAGTATTACCGGGATGTGATGTCGCAGACGGGCGGGCTGGCATTTCGTACGCGCAATTACCTGCGTTCGAATTTATTTGATGAGTACTTGAAAACGGATCCGCAGCAGCTTCTTTATATTATGGAGGATCTGTACGAGGCGGACAGGAGCAAAGTTCATCTGCTGGCGATGATGGCGGATATCTGTTATTATGTTGCTTCGGAAATGAATGACGAGGACCGGGCTTTGCCGTTTTATCTTTCCTCAACGCTGTATGCTTACCGCTGGTTGTTTATGGAGGAAAAGAAGCAGCATGACTGGGAATCGGAGAGCATACACGGGCGTTTCGGTTTGTTCAACTGTCAGCAACTTTTGCGATATACCATGTCATCCGCAAAGGTTTTTGAATATCTGCAGAAAAGGAATTTAGTAAGAAAGGATTCCTACGAACTGGTTACTGCTACGGGACAGCATGTAAAATTTGCCCCGGTTCTGACGGAACTTCCGTTTGATTTTGATAACTATACCCGGATGGTACCATGTGCGGAATACACCATTACGGATATATCAATGGTAAACCGCAGGTTCGGGATAGGGATACCGGTAGTTATGTTGTTGAAAGACGGTGTGTACACGGACAAGACATTGCGGATATCGGGGAATTTGCCCATGCCGGCCACGGTGGTATTGAATTTTGATTCGCTGGACAAGGAGCGTGCGACGGCGCGTTTTCAAGTGTATGATACCTTTATTACGGAATGGGTGAATATTCACGGCACTGCCGTTCCGCTTGCTCTGGATTATACCACCCCGATTTCTGTATTTCCCAAGTTTTTGCCAGAGGAATCGGAAAATCTTTTAGTGGAAGTATTTGAACCCTCGCGTATGACGGAGCGGACGGGGCTGTATCTGCTGGAACCATACAATCCGGACAAGATACCGGTAGTATTCATTCATGGACTGATGTCATCGCCGAGCACCTGGATGAGCATGGTGAACAGTTTGCGGAATGATTACAATATCCGGAGAAATTTTCAGTTCTGGTTTTTCAAGTATTCCAGCGGGAATCCCGTATTTTATTCTGTCGGGGCGTTGCGGAGAGCATTGAACCGGGCACAAAAGAAATATGCGACTACTCCGGAGGCTAAAAATTCATTTTCCCGGATGGTTATTGTCGGGCACAGTATGGGCGGCTTGATTTCGAGAACGCTGCTGCAGGATGACCCGTATTATCTTGTGGAAAAACTGACGAATACGACCTGGAATGAGTTTTCCGGCAAGATTAAGGAGGAGGACCGGCCGCTGATTTCCGATTTTATCTGTGAGAAACCTCCATTTGTTTCACGTCTTGTGCTGATGGCGGTACCTCATCGCGGGTCCAAATACGCGGCATTGGGACTGACACGCTATCTCAATCGTTTTGTAAGTATTCCCGCAAATGTGATAAGCTCGACAGGCGACCTTTTGAAATTGCTGTTTACGGACGAAGAACTGGATAACCGGAAAAAAATGGAAATGCTGAAAATGACCGGTATAGAAAATTTAGATCCGGACAGTCCTTTTATTCAGGCGCTTTCTTCCTCCCAATTTGCATCGGGCATACCGGTTCATTCCATTATCGGCAACAAGGTTGCGGCAGGTGTTCCCGGCGGATCGGATGGTGTGGTGGATTACGAGAGTGCGCATATTGACGGAGTTGTCAGCGAGTTGATTGTGAAGTCGGACCACCGGGTGCAGCGTTCAGCAGCGGGTATGCGTGAATTGCAGCGTATTCTGCTGCAGCATCTTGATTCAGCAAAAGAAACCGGATTCATTCCGCAGACGATTGAAAATGCCTCGGATTTGAAAACACAACCGATGAAGAAAAAACCAATCCGGAAGGGTTCGGATCCGCAATGAATACGGGCGCCAAACTGATTCTTATTTTCGGTATTATCTGTGCCGTGATTTTCACTTTATCGCTGATATCATCCGTTTATGCTCATTATCAGGTACGGAACTGGCATATAGAACATTTTGAGAAACTCAAAAATCTTGAGAATCGTGAAAACGGAAAAGACTGGATTGCCATCCGGCAGTATCTGATTGAAAAAGAATACCGTTTTACCGATATGGAACATGCCGGAAAGGAGCCGTTCAGTGTCTATTGTTCCTGGGATGCTCCCCAAACCGTTCCCGGACTGCATATCCAGATGAACCGTTTGGGCATTCCCACTGCAGCTTATCTTTTTTTTGATGCTGACGGAAATCTGACCGGGGTAAAAGCGGAAATGGAACAGGATGTGGAATAATGTATGCCGGGATTGACAATCTGGTTGTCTCCGCAGGAAAGGTTTCAGCGGAAATAGATTATGAACTGACACCCCGGATTGCGCGGATGTGTGCGGTTTCCGAGAATCAGGTCCTTTCCTACCGTATTTTAAAACGCAGTATTGATGCCCGGAAAAAACCGGATGTGAAATTGCTCTACAAACTTGTTGTGGAATTGAAGGATACGGCACGTCCCGTTCTACCGGCAGTCAGAGAGAATCCGGTTCCGGAGGTTTCCTCTTTTGAGCCTGTCAACCGTTCCGGCATTCGATCACCGGTTATTGTCGGAGCGGGTCCTGCGGGGCTTTTTGCTGCACTGACACTTGCGATGGCGGGAGCGAAACCGGTTGTTATCGAACGTGGTTTTTCAGTGGAACAGCGCAGAAAAGACATTCGTGCATTTTTAGATACGCGTCAGTTGAATACGGACAGCAACTATCTTTTCGGGGAAGGGGGAGCCGGTACCTGGTCAGACGGGAAACTTTTCACGCGCGTGCGTTCGGAGGTTATGCCGTTTGTCATGAATACCTTTGTTCAGTGCGGTGCGCCGGAAAACATACTGTATGTCAGTCACCCGCATTTGGGGTCTGACAGGCTGCCGCAGATTATCGCTGCTCTCCGTCAGAAAATCATAGATTACGGCGGTTCGTTTCTGTGGGGCAAACAAGTCATTGCGCCAGTAATGAAAAATGGGAAATGCAGTGGTGTACGGTTATCTACCGGCGAGTCAGTGGAGGCAGCAGCTGTGCTGATGGCGCCCGGACACAGTGCGCGGGAACTGATTTTGAATTTGATAGCTGCCGGAGCATCTTTCCGTTTGAAAGGCTTTCAGACGGGTATGCGGATTGAACACCGGCAGTCGTTCATAAACCGGATGCAGTACGGCAGGGAAGAGTCCTTTCCCGCAGTAGGAGCTGCGGACTATTGTTTGAGTTGTTCTCCCGGACGCGGTTCTGACGTTACGTCGGGTGCCACGACATTCTGCATGTGTCCTGGCGGGGAAATCATTCCGGCGGTTTGTGAGCACGGGTTGCTCTGTACCAACGGAATGAGTTTGTATGCCCGGACGGGAAAATTTGCCAATTCCGCCGTGATTACGACAGTGGATGCGACCGCTTTTTCGAGTGCGGAAGAAGTCTTTTCTTTTTTGGAAAGAATGGAAAAAGCTGCGTTCCGGATCGGTGGTGGAGATTATACGGCCCCGGCGCAGACAGCTTCCGATTTTTTAGCCGGAAAAAGCGGTAGTTTGCCTGCAGAATCTTCTTATTGTTTCGGACGGGTTCCCGCGGATATGAATAAAATTTTCCCGTCTGCGGTTTCATCTGTTCTGCAGAAAGCTTTGTGCCGTTTCGACAGAATGATGCCCGGTTTTATACGGGAAGGCACGTTCACCGGGGTGGAGACGCATGTATCTTCACCCGTGAGATTTGAACGGGATGTCCAGCGGCTGGATACACCGGGCTGTCCGCGTCTTTATATTGCGGGCGAGGGGGCAGGCATGGCGGGCGGCATCACTTCGGCAGCGATTGACGGTATCCGTCTGGCAACCGCCATGTTGGAGTGTGATTAGTGATTAGTGAATAGTGGATAGTGATGGGTGGAAAATGCCGGGGCGAATTTCGTGATTGTGCGGGGCGGGATGTGGAAATGACCTCATGCGAACGTTATGCACGGAGATGCGCCGCAAAGCGGCTTCCTCCGTGAGTGGTT
>CALCCZ010000110.1 GCA_937900075.1 uncultured Lentisphaeria bacterium | reverse complement strand
AGAAAACCAAGTCCGTTTCTCAGGAAAACCCGTACGACATCCTCGGACAGGAAACCCTTTCCGTCCTGATCAAGGAATACGGGTTCACAGAAAAAGGCCTCCCCGTTGCCGTTGACCGTACCCGGTCCGGTAATGGAAACATCCTCCACATCTCTGGCGATAATCAGATGCTTCCCAAACCATTCTTCTATCTCGCTGCTGCCGTTTTCCGGATACTCATCCAGCGGATTGTAGTCGTCCATATCCCCGCTGCCAATCAAAACTGCTCCCTGTTCCAAATGAAGTTCCACATGACTTTTGAGACGGATTGTCCCGGATGGAAAAATCCCGGCGGGAATCGTAACGCGACCTCCGCCGGCTGCGTTTGCCGTATCAACAGCACGTTGTATTGCGGCTGCATTTTCACGCGGAGCCGCAGATGGAGAAGCTCCGAAATCCGTAATCCGATATTCTGTCATAGCCAATCCTCATTGTTTACTATTGCAAAAACATGCAGAACAATAGCACGGGATTCCTTGTCTTTCAAGGACAGAGTCCGGGTAAAAAACTCCTTTTTCCGGAATCCGCCTTGATTTTACAGGACTGTACATGTACTGTACTCCGGAAACGGCATACATTTCTGAAAAACATTTGCGGATACAGAGCGTATGCCGTCGATACACAAATCATAAAACAGACTCAACCGGAGATTTTCAAATGGGCAGAACTTGCGGATGGTTCAATGAAGCAAGATTGGGATTGTTTATTCACTGGGGCGCTTATTCCGTTGGCGGACGCGGCGAATGGGTAATGAATCATGAACGTATTGCAAAAGAGGATTACACAAGGGATTTTGTGGAAAAATTTTATGCGGAAAAATATGATCCTGAAGATTGGGTCAGAAAAGCCAAACGCTGGGGTATGAAATATATTGTCCTGACTACTCGTCATCATGACGGATTTGCTCTTTGGAACTCCCAGGTCAATCCGTATAATGCCGCCAATCTGGGTCCCAAACGCGACCTCCTGCAGCCGTTTGCCGATGCTGTCCGCAATGCCGGTCTGAAACTCGGATTTTATTATTCACCCGCCTCATGGACGCATCCCGACTATCCCGGCGCATGGTACAAACCGTGGCCCGGTGATATGAGCGCATGGAAAAGCGAGGAACAGCGTCAGCGTTTTATTGCTTACTACCGTGCCGAAATGAAAGAATTGCTTACGCAATACGGAAAAATCGACTATCTCTGGCTTGACGGCTGTGCCCCGTGGAATACTCTTGACGGCGATGAATCCCTCCGCATTGCACGGGAACTCCAGCCCTGGATTATCACGAATAACCGTCTCGGGAAACCTTTTGATGTATTGACCTGTGAACAGGAAATCACTCCCGCTGAACCCGGTCAGGATTGGGAGGCCTGCATGACCGCTTCCCAATCGGGGTGGGGATATATGAAATGCCGCGTCTGGAAATCTCGGGAAGATATCCTGACGATGCTCCTGAATTGTGCGAAAAATGCCGGAAATCTCCTCATTAACGTCGGTCCCAAACCCGATGGCACGATCCCTGACGAAGCCGACAAACTTTTCAATTCCGTCGGTGACTGGATGGCTAAAAATCATGCCGCCGTCGAAAATTCCTGCCGTACCCCTTTCTGGCGGAACGACAGCTCAAAAATTACAGTCTGCAAAAATACCGTTTATCATACCTTCCTCTATGAAATCAACGGCGATTTCCACTGGAACGAAATGGTTAACAAGGTTAAACGGGTTTATGCTCTGGATACCGGGGAAAATCTTGATTTTGTACAGAACGGCAGCCGTATCACTGTCAAAAATCTCACCGGTGACTGGCTGTTCCGTGTTCTTGCTATCGAAGCCGAAGGAACGCCCGTTCCGCTGGAGGAGAATGTGTATTCCAGCGTGGATCCGCGCAACCCGTAAAACAAAACTTTTTTCAAAATCAGGACGGAGGAATTGTCATGCGGAATACGGAAATCAAACTGGACGGATTATGGCGGGCCGGTTTTTCAAAAGAACTGAAAAAGCCGGCAACGGATTTCTTCAGCGTTGTACCGGGCTCTATCAATGCTATGCCGGAATTTTATGCATCGTTCGGTTATGCTGTTTTTGAACGCGAAGTTTCAATCGGCGGTATGGTCCGCCTCCGCCTGACTGCCGGCCTGCATGTCCGGGTTTTCTGGGACGGAAAGTTGGTCGGAGCAAGCGAGCTGGGCTGGACCCGGGAAGAATTTGATTTTGATGCCGGAGCGGATACAATCCATACGCTCACAATCTATACGGACAATATCATGAGTCATGAACCCTCATCCGTATTCAAACCGTACTATGATTTCTTCGCTTTCAATGGAATCAGCGACAGTGTGACGATAGAACGGCTCGTACCGGGCCTTCTTGACCGCATCGATGTGATTCCTGCCCCGGACCAGCCGGGCCATGTTGTCATCCGGCTCCATGCCATAGAACCGCATCCCGCCGAACTGCAAATCTCCTTTGATGACAAGCCATTGTCCCGTTATCCCTGGCGCGATGAACTCCTTCTTCCCGTTCCCGACTGGCATTACTGGTCCCCGGAGGAACCGTATCTGCATACGGTCACAGTCAACGGACAGAAAACAGACTTCGGAATCCGCTACCTCGACTGGAGCGGACGCCGCTTGAAACTGAACGGGAAGGAAATCAAACTGTTCGGGGTGAACCGTCATGAATCCCATCCGCAGTTCGGTGCAGCAACACCGGAGTCTTTAATTCTGAACGACCTGATTTCCATAAAACGTCAGGGATTCAACTTTATCCGGGGCGCCCATTATCCGCAGCGTGAATTTATGCTTTCCTGCGCCGACCTGCTGGGATTGCTTGTCTGGGAGGAAGCGCTCGGTTGGGGCAATCCGGCTGCCGAACTTCAGAATGAAGTCTTCATGACGCGTCAGGAGGAGCAATGCCGGAAAATGGTCCGGAAAAGTATCAACCATCCGTCCGTAATCATCTGGGGATTCCTGAATGAATGTGAAAGTACCTCAGCCGATGCCGTGGAACCGGTCTTGCGCTTGCGTGATCTGCTCCATGTCCTGGACCCGACCAGACCCGCAACATTCGCCACGTTCCGTATCTTTTCGGACAAGTGTATTGAAGCCATGGATATCATAGCAATCAATACTTACCCTGACTGGTATGATAAAAATGATTCCCCCTGTGATTATGATGCCATTACACGGCGTTTGAATGACCTTGCCGCCCATTATACCGCAAAACCGATTCTGATCAGCGAAATCGGTTGCGGAACCATTTACGGCGATCATAACGGATTACGATGGTCCGAAGAATATCAGGAAGGATACATAACGCGGGTCCTCGAAAATATCCGCGATATGCCTGACTTTTCAGGCGTTGCCCTCTGGCAGTTCTGCGATACCCGGACACATATCACTACCGACCGGATTACCGGCGTTCCGCGGTGTTTCAACAACAAGGGACTTCTGAATGAATACCGCCAGCCCAAATTGGCTTGGCGGGCTGCAGGTCGGGTACTGAAAAGTCACTGACTGCCGGAGTATTATTGCTACCGCAATCCGTAATTACCGACTCTGATCGGGAGCCGGAGCGACATTCAGACTGAACGGAAATGTTGTTTTGCTTTTGACAGGCAGGCGCATGAGGGATTCCGTTTCTTTGCCGGAAGTCGGTTTTGCCGCCTCATCCTTTGCAGAGGGCTTTTTATTGCTATCCTTATTATCCGTTTTGTTGTCCGCTTTACCATCCGCTTTGCTGTCCGGTTTGGGTAAAGTATTATTCTTACCGGTATCGTTCTTGCTTTCTGAAACCGTCTTGTTTTCTTTTTTTGACGGATCGGAAACGGCATTTTTCTTACCGTCCGCTTGCTTCAATTGGGAATCATTTCCGGAATTTGACGGAGATTTGACGGATGAATCGGCAGGTTTTGACGGAGATCCGCTGTTTTCGAGATTTTCATCATGTTTATGCTGTTCCACGAAACACGGAGGTTGTACCGGCAGGTTTTCCCAGCCTTCTTTGCGCGCATTCAGCCAAGCTTCGCGCACTTTTTCTTCCGCTTCTGCTTTTGCTTCTTTAAATGCGGACTGCATGGACTTCACAAAATCATCATTCGCAGTAAGAACTTTTCTGTCAATTCCCATGGAGTTGATAATACGGAAGTAGGAGACATAGTAATTTCCGAGCGACATCAGCCGTTCGATCTGAACTTCTGCTGTAGAGAGACGGATATGGTCCAGTTCCAGTTTGGAAAGACCGCCGCTGGCTTTCAAGCTGGCTTCCGCGTTTTGGAGATTCATATTGTAAACATTATAAATTTTGTTGTCAAGAAGGAATCTGTCCAGAGTAGAGCGCATATTCGCTTCTGAAATACGAACCTGGGATAAAATGCCGACTGCCTGCGAAAATCCGCGCTGTTCTTCCGTTTGGATCTGCGTATAGTAGGATTTTGCACGCATGATATGCTGGGGGAGTTTCAGCAGATTGTAAGCTGCACGGATACCAAGTTCCATCCAGCTGGCATGGTACAGAAAGCTGTTGGATGAATTTGTAAAATCCATATAGATCCGGACATTGGGAAACATGGATATGATTGTTTTGTAAAGTTCCAGAACATTGATGTGCCGCTGCATGTCGATTTCAAACAGTTCCGGACGGTTCATCAGAGCAATTTGTTCCATCACCTGAATATCCGGCAGACTGAAAACTGGCGGCTGATCCACGTTCAGCATGGATGTATCCACAACAATTTCCGTGCTGGCGCTAAGTCCTAGAAGGGAACAGAGTTCCGAGCGGCTGTTTTCGTAACTCCTTGTGTAATTCGTCAAACGTTTTTCCATTTCAATGAACCTGCGTGTTTCATCAAATGCCCGGAAGGGCGAAATCAGACGTTTCTGTGCCATTTCCGCAATCAAAGCGTAGCGGGATTGGCACTTTGCAAGCAAATCATTGGTAACGGAAATGGCGCGCTGTGCTGCCGCGACCTGAAAATATACCCGGACAACATCCATCTGCAGATTCTGGGCAGTACGGCGGATGCGCTGGGAACGGATCAATGTCCGGTCATCCGCCTGAACGGTATTACAGGCTGCCAGTCCGAAATCAATAAAACTCAATGCCAAATCCACATTCAGATAGTTCTGAAACTTGTCCTGAGAGGTGGAGTAGGAGTGTGTGGAACCGCCTTCCACCAATGCCTCACTGCTCGAGGCCGCATCGTTGTTACGATTCGTTGTTGTGTTGGTCGCTGTCAATTCCGGCAGCATCCCGAACGCCTCGGCTATCATCTGTTCCGAGGCAACCTTTTCTTCCAGTTTTGCGACCCGGATATCCAGATTGTAATCCAATGCCAAATCAATACATTCATTCAGCGTAAATACATGCCGCTCATTGAAACGGCTCCATTGCGCACGTTCAAAATGCTCAACCGCCTTTACCTGACGTTCTTTTTTGTAACTTTCCATACTCCGGCAGCCGGAAAAAAGAAAAACACCGGCAAGCAGCAGACAAGCCAATCCGAATTGAACTGATTTTACCATAACGATCCCATTCCTGAAAAAATAAATTCTATATATTATAACACAAAAAAGAGAAAATGTCAATATCGGTATCTTTCCTGTCCGGTAAAATTTACCGTTTTGTGGCATTCGGTCAGTGAATCGTGCGAACGCAGTACGGAAAACTCCGGAGTTTCCCGGCAGAGATAAAAATAGGACTTATAGGACCTATAGGTCTTATAAAATTTACCCCCTGACCGATAGTTTCCTCGTGGAGGTCCGGGCATGGTGTGGTATTCCGCGGGAAGCGCAAAAAAAACGCCGATGCAGTTTTTCTTCTGCACCGGCGTGAATGGAAGATCCGGAGAATTTTTTACTTCAGGAAAATTTCCACAACGGGGACGAGTACGTTCGGACCCGGAGTCGGCAGATACAGTTCCATATCGCCGTCTTCCGTGGGTGTGCCTGTGATTTCGCTGCCGTCGTTCAATAATTGAGCGTAACGGATCTTATCGGCCAATTTTTTCAGCCGAACACTGCGGAAAGGATATGCCATCAAGTGGAGATACAGACATTTTGTTTCCGGATTCCAGGTATAACGGCAGTTTTCCGGTTCTTCAAAGCCGTCCGGAGCAACCGTGCAGCCGTAAATGGAACGGGAATGATACTTCATCCATTCTGCGTATGCGCCCAGACGGTCCATGGCACGGCTGTCCAGATAGCCGCGTGAAGTCGGTCCGACATTCATCAGGAGGTTACCGCCACGGGAAACGTGATTGATCAGCATCTGGACGCATTGGGCGGGTGTTTTCCAGGAAGATTCTTCCCTGTGATAGCCCCAGGACCCGGAGAAGGTCTGGCAGCCTTCCCAGTCGACAAGGTTCCCCTGTTCATCACGGATACCATTTGCCGGTACATACTGTTCCGGGGTAATAATATCACCGCTGCCCGGCAGGTCGAGGCGGTTATCCACGATGATATCGGGCTGGAGTTTCCGGACCAGGCGGATAAGTTTTTCGCTTTCCCAATCCTCGTGACCTTTTCCTTGCGGTCCGGGATAGGAGAAATCAAACCAGAGGACATCGATTTTGCCGTAATTTGTCAGCAGTTCCGTTATCTGGTCGCGCATGTATTTCGCATATTTTCTGACATCGCGTTTCTTATTGATTTCCGCGCGTTCTTCTTCCGGCATCGTATTGTGTTTTGTCATCGGATGGAGCCGGTCAATCGGAAATTCCGGGTGATGCCAGTCAATCAGGGAATAGTAGAACCCGACTTTCAGACCTTCCGCGCGGAACGCATCCACGACTTCGCGGAGCAAATCTCTGCCGGCCGGTGTATTCGGTGCTTTGTAATCGGTATATTTTGTATCCCACAGACAGAACCCTTCATGATGTTTTGTCGTGATGACGAAATATTTCATACCGGCTTCCCGTGCGGCTTTTGCCCATTCCCGGGGATTGAACATATCCGGATTGAACAGGTCAAAAAAGATTTGATATTGTTCGTCCTGGATTGCCTCATGGTTGCGGACCCATTCATGACGTGCGGGCATGGAATAAAGTCCCCAGTGAATGAACATTCCGAAACGGTCATGGCGGAACCATGTCATGTCACCGTGTCCGTAATCTTTGGGGGTGGCTGTTTTCTTTTAAGTGGCTTTTTTTGTTGCTTTTGCCATAAAGTGCGTTTCCTTTACTGTTGTATTGTTCGGAATTGGTTATTTCCACTCGAAACCGACGGCATTCAGGAATGCCTTTGCCTGAACATGCGCACCGGGGATATTCGGATGAACACGGTCCCATGCAAAGTAGGAAGAGTGGTAGTGTTTGAGAACATCATTGTACGCTTTCTGCGTATCCACGAAAATCAGATTATGTTTTTCCGCCAGTTTTTTGCAGATGGCACTGTATTCATCCATGCGGGCACGCATGGCATCGGCGGGATTATCCTCTATATAATAAGGCGTCATGAGAACCAGTCCCTTGACTACAGGCTTGGTCATCGCAATCATTTTTTCCAGATTGGCTTCATATTCATCGGGCAATACCCAGGTAGACGGCTGATGAGGACTGTCAAACTGACGCCATACATCGTTGATGCCGATCATAATGGAAACCCAGTCCGGCTTGAGGTCGAGACAATCGGTTTGCCAGCGTGCCAGCAGGTCGCGGGAGGTATTTCCGCCGCATCCCATGTTGACAACCTGGATGTGCAGTTCGGGATAATGCGCAGCCAAAAGACCATGTACTACGTTGGGATAACCTGTTCCATGCGGATTGAAGAGTCCTTCTCCTACGGGTCTGGCGCGGCCCATGTCCGTTACGGAATCGCCCATAAAAATCAATTTGCTCCCGGCTTGAATTTTCATCGTTTACCTTCTCCTGCGGGACAGAGTCCCGGATTTGAGTTGTTATAGAAATACGGAACGGGAAAACTATCGTTCCAAGTTGAAAAAAATATAACGTAATTTCATTCTTTTTCAAGATGAAACTGAACTTTCGACAGTGAATATGTGGATTTTTTCGCAATCGGTCAGTGAATTTGTAATTTTTTCAGGATAACGGACAAGAATATCTCCCAGTCTGTAAGGTTTGATTGACCGATTGCAAAACATTTGTAACCGGGTAATCCACCTTCGGCGCAGAAAATGTCGAGGCGTAATTTGGTACTTATTCAGAACAGAATTGGGAGAAATGAGAAAAAAGTTACTTTTTTTTGAAAAACGGGCTTGCATTTTCATTTTCCGAGTGTATAGTAATGCCATACAAGATGCGGGGGCGTAGCTCAACTGGTTAGAGTGCCACCCTGTCACGGTGGATGTTGCGGGTTCGAGTCCCGTCGCTCCCGCCATTCTTTTTACAGAATGGCACCGCATCGGTTTCGGGAGGATTCCAGATTGGAAAAAGTACTTCGTCATTTCTCCGGTTACTTGTCTGCTGAACGCGGTTGCAGCGTTAAAACCGTTGAGGCTTATTGTTCCGATTTGCGCGATTTCATTGTTTATTTACGGAATAACGGCATTTCCTCTTTTTCGTCTGTATCCCGGGATCATATTATTGATTACCTGGGTGAGGTCAAAAGCAGAAGTATGGAAAGCACTACGCTTGCCCGGCGTTTAGTATCTGTAAAAGTCCTTTTCCGCTATTTATTTCAGGAACATCTGGTATCCGCCGACGTTACAGATGTAATGAGTTCCCCGAAACTGTGGCGTCTTCTGCCCGATTTCCTGACTCCTGCCGAAGTGGACGCCCTGATGAAAGCGTTTCCGGAAAATGCGAAGGATCCGTTGATCATACGGAATCATGCTATTTTGGAATTGCTGTATTCCAGCGGCTTGCGAGTAACGGAGTGTGCCACACTCCGGTTCGGGGCGATTCGTTTTGATGAAGGTTTGATTCGTGTACTGGGGAAGGGGAGCAAGGAGCGGCTTGTCCCGATTGGACATTTTGCCGTGGACGCCATCCGGAATTATCTGGAGAATGCACGTCCGTATTTGCTGAAAGAAGGGGATTCCCCGTATCTTTTTCTTTCCTGCAACGGGAAGGTGCTGGAGCGTGAACGGATCTGGCAGGTTGTAAAAGAGGCAGCCGTAATTGCCGGTATTCAGAAAAAGATTCATCCTCACACGTTACGTCATTCTTTTGCCAGTCATTTGCTTGAAAACGGGGCGGATTTGCGCGTTATTCAGGAGATGCTGGGGCATGCGGATATCAGTACAACGCAAATTTACACGCACGTGGACCAGACACAACTGATGACGCTGCACAAAAAATTTCATCCGCGTGCGTGAGAGTGAATTATGAATGATACATTGAAAATGATTTTGAAACGGGTCTGCCGAGTTTTTGTTTTTTTCCTCATTGCGGCTTTGCTTTTTCATTTGTTTGTCGCAGAACGCAATGTTTACTGGCAGGAGCCGGATTTGAGCTTTTCTTCCATGTCCACTTGGGTTTCCTTCCGGTTTTATACCAGCGATAAACGTTCCGTGGCTCCCTCGGCCATGCTGGTTCAAAAAGCTTTCCGTGAGATCGATGAACGCTGCAGTCTGTTCCGCCCGGACAGTGAGCTTTCCAAGCTCAATGCCAGTGCGTACGAAGAGCCGTTTGTCTGTTCTCCTGAATTATGGGACTTGCTTTGTCTTGCACGCAAACTTTATTTTCTGACGGATGGCGCTTTTGATATTACGGTCGAACCATTGATGGAGCTTTGGGGATTCCGCGGCAAAATTGACAGAAGTCCTGCCGAACTGGAAATCGCGGAAAGAAAGAAATGCACTGGCATGGAAAAAGTCGTTTTTGATGAAACAAAACATACGGTCCGTTTTACGGTTAAGGGGATGAAACTGGATTTAGGCGGTATTGCCAAAGGCGCGGCACTGGATCTCGCTGCGGGACGGGCGCTACATACCCGTTTGGTCGGTGATAAACTTGCTGACGATGTTTCTTTTGCAGAACGTTTCGATGCCTGGTTCCGCAGACGGCTTGTGACGTTGGATTGCGGTTATATCAATGTCGGCGGAAATGTCATTACCCTGCCGCAGCCGCCGCCGAATGAAAAAAGTTACCGCATAGGTATTAAAAATCCGCTGCATCCTGCCCATCCGCCTTGCGCTTTTGCCCGTATGTTGAATGAAAGTGTTTCCACCAGCGGCAGTTACGAACGTTTCCGGATGATTGACGGAAAAAAGTGTTCCCATATTATTGATCCCGCTACTGGCCGACCGGTAGAGAACAATATGCTTTCCGTAACCGTGATTACAAAAAGTGCCACTGTGGCGGATGCTTTGTCCACCGCGATTTTTATTCGGGGTATTGAACTGGCTGAGAAAATAAAAAAAGAATATCCCGATTTGAGAGTCCTTGCTTTCTATTATGACAAGGAAGGCAAAATCTGTTCGTCTCAAATCGGGAATTGGGAAGAAGTCAGAACGGATCTGTAAGCAGACGGCCGTCTCAAAAATATCCGTGTTAAATAATTTTTGAGCTTGCCGCCTAATCAAATTCGTTCCGGGTTAAAATCCCATATCGTCAAGGTGTTTCCGCATTTCTTCCATAGAGCAGGAGGACCCGCAGGGGTAGTAGCGCAATTCACCGGTTTGTCTCAGGTAATCACCCAATTTATCGTTGAAAGTATGCCGTGCTGATATGAACTGTCCCCAGAAACCGTAATGCCATTGAACGTTTTTATGAGGGGCCGCCATATTGATTTTCCAGGATTCCGGAAAATATTTCAGCCACTTCGGATTCATATTCAGCCAGGTACTCGTGGCGATGCGTTTGGCACCGAGTTCTTTTTCCGTTTTATCCATCAGATGACGGAAACATCCGGCTAAATAGGCAGGCTCGTCAAAAATGGATTTCGGAGAGACGGCATTGGCAATGTGAAAATGGATTGTCTCGCCATCTTTGTTCAGTGCCAGTTCATGCCGCAGACTTCCGCACTGGTAGTTTGCCAGCGCACTCGTATCCAGATAATCCCGTTCGCAACGGGAATCTATGGATGGCTTGAAAACCTCGAAAGCCGCAGTCTCAAAGGTGGCCCGGTCGCTGCGGGTTGATTCGTAAATCTTTTCCGCTGCCTGTTCCATATTCAGCCAGGCGTGGGTATCGAAATGGAGTACGCGCGGATTCAGAGCTTCGGGATTGGCATCGGTTTTGCGGTAGATATCCACCCGGTTTCTTAAAACGTCCCGGAAGGTTTCATCCTGGTGTTTTTCGAGCCAGAGATGAACAAAAAACAACTGTAAATGCACAATTTTATACAGATAGTCGCGATGTTCTTCCAATGTATGAGCTTCTTGAAACGACATTTTTTTCGATTTCCTCTCCGGTTATTTTCTGTTCCGGTCTTTCCGGAACGGGGTTCGCCGTTTTTTGTATGTTTTGTTTTGAGACTTTCGCCTTACGATTCGTGTACCGAACAATGGAACTTCAATAACGGCAGGGTATCATCCAATCCATGCGGGTGATGTGCCCAGAAACCACGCCGGAAAACTTCCACTTTGCCGCCGTATTTCAGGATTTCCTGTTCCACAATATTGAAATTGTTCTTGACAATTACCGTGCCGTCACATTCTCCCACGGCAGCCAGTACGGGAATACCCGCATCCACGATTGCTTTTACGTTGTTGACCGGATTCAGTTTCGATTCCGCCAGCTGTTCCGCTGACTGTCCGTAAGCGGTACAGATGAGTTGCTGACGGTCCGCATTGGAAGGATCGGGATCGCAGATATTGCACAACGGAGCATCCAAATAGATAGCAGCGACATTTTCGGGATAGGTTTCCGCATAACGCAGGGAGAAAAATCCGCCCCAGCTCAGTCCGATCAGATTTACTTTCGGGGCCAGTCCCATATCCGTAAGCATCTTCTGAAAGGCACACATGGTTTTTACACCTTCCGGATTCGCGCGTGTTTCGAACAGATCAATGAAGACATGATAAAAACCATGTTCCAGCAGATCCACTGTGCCGACACGTTTCACAAAGGCTTCCGCCCACATCATGCACCAGCTCCAACGGCCGTCTCCAGCCGGGAAGTCCGGCTCCACAATCCATGCGGGATGTCCTTGAAATTCGAAATGATGCCGTTTGAACCCGTACCAGTTATCAACTGCCCAGGTTTCCGGGAATACCAGTTTTTTCATCTTTACCTCATTTGCAAAAGGGTCACGGGACGGAATGATACCGGCTCGTGACCCTGATTTTCCATCAAACGTTTGAAAAACTCAGAAATCAAATTTCACTAAGAACGCTGCAGACCCGTCTTTGCCTTTGACTAATGTGAGTTCGTTTCCATTCAGTACAAAGTCACACGGAACAATGTTGCGTTCGCCGTCGAGAATTTCAACTACAACGCTCTTCGGGGCGACCGGTGTTTTCAGGTCAACAACGATTTTCGGCTGGCTTCCACCGTAATCGGAGATGATCAGGGCGCCTTTTTTGCCATCCTCACTCAATGCTGCCAGAGAATAGATGGTAGAGGTCAGATTTTCCACTTTCGCTTTATTGGTATAGTTTTCCATGACTTCGCCATAGAGAACCATGGAAAAATAGTTCTTGTTGAAGTCATAATCCGCAGTATAGAAACCCCAGGCTCCGTACGGTGCAGCACCATAGTAGAATGCCGTGTCCAGCGCGGTATCCTGCCATCCGGTCAGAACGGCGAGGTTGAACGCTGCCGATTCCATACTGTGCAGTCCGGCATCTTTGTTGAAGCCCAACTGGTGCCGCTGCGGAGTAACTTCGCTGTGCAGACCCCACCAGGTAACAATGTAGTGCCATTCATTGATGCAGGTTTCCGTTTTTGTGAATCCGAGGCTGTCCAAAAGCTTGCGTCCTTTATTGCCCTGCTGGATCAGATCGCGAGCATTGGTGGTATAGCAGTGCCAGGAAATGAAATCCGGAGCAATGTCCGCGTCTTTGCACGCCAGCAGCAGCTTCGTGAAAAAGTCCGTGTTCAGCCAGCACTGGGCAGGACCGCCGATTTTCAATGTCGGGAACTCCGCTTTCAAACGTTTCAGTACGATAACATAGAACTTGATGAAATCGTCCAGCGTTTCATTCCACATGACAGGACCGCAGTCCGGCTCATTCCAGATTTCCCAGTATTCCATGTCATAATGGAATCCGTTTGCCCAGCCCTGCGTATAGTGACGGATGATACCCGCAAGAATTTCGGCATATTTCGCATAATCTTCAACGGGAAGTGTGTTAAAATGACGTCCGCCGGAGTGTTCAATACTCGTGCCCATCCGGTAAAAAACTTTGACTCCTGATTCCACACAATCCTTGATGATTTCATCCGTAGGTTCAAAATAGTAATTTTTCGGATCCGCGGGATCCAAATGCATCAGCGGAAACACAAAATGCGTGTCAACCATACGCTGACCGGCATTCCACAATGCCCAGTCATGTGTTCTGGAGGCGTAAAAATGCATCCGGTCGAACATGTCCTTGTGCGTGTTGATGCCGCGATTGGACAGCGGCAGTGTAAAGTTTGAACTGTGCAGACGGCGGTTGATTTTGCCGGTCACATTGGTGAAATCGGCACGCAAATCAATTGTACTCATGGTAAAGCCTTTCTCTGTCTTTGACAGACTTTGATTTCATTTTAGAGACATTTTTCATCCTGTACGGGTATGCACAAAATGAAAAATCCTTCCTTTACCATAGCATACGTCAGAACCATTTCAAGCCGTATTTGTTTAATTTCCACCTTCGGCGTCGGATTTTTTTTAGAAAAAATACACAGATATCCCATATCTTTTTGTAATTTGCAGGAAATAGCGGACATGAATATCTCCAATGTTGCATATTGTTTGACCTCAGGCAAACGTTATGCACGGAGATGCGCCCGCCGGA
>CALCCZ010000109.1 GCA_937900075.1 uncultured Lentisphaeria bacterium | reverse complement strand
ACATCGAGCGTATCGACTCTCACTTCGGATTCCTTGCCGATGGTCAGCGTATCTGTGCCTTCACCGAAATTAAGGGAACCGATTTCAGCATCGGCAAAGTTGCCGATTTTCAGTGTATCATTGCCTTCCCCAAGCGAAATTCCATCCCAGACATTCACCTTTGTGTCATTGCCGAATGACAACGCGTCATTGAAAATAGAGCCCGTGACAGTACTGGCTCTCAATTCCGTGAACTGTTGATTATGCTTGGTACTTGCTGCAATTCCGTTGGAAAGAGTCAGCTTGTTCACGTTTGCAATGCCCCCACTGATGGACGCCGTGCTGGCGGACCCGAGACTGAACGTGTTCTTGCTTTTTGCGCCATTGTGGAACGTGATGTTACCAATACTGAAGGTACTGTTCTTACCGATTTTTACCGCATCGCTGCCGTCTTGATCCAGATTGATGCCATCCTTGATTTTTACGTTGGAATCATTGCCAAAAGACAACGTGTCATTGAAAATGGAACCTGTGACGGTACTGGCGGTCAATTCCGTAAACTGTTGTTTATACTTGCTATTTGCGGCAATGCCGTTGGAAAGAGTCAGTTTGTTCACGTTTGTAATGCCCCCACTGATAGTCGCCGTGCTGGCGGACCCGAGACTGAACGAGTTCTTGCTCTTTGCGCGGTTGTTGAAATGGATGTTACCAGTACTGAAGGTACTGTTCTTGCCGATTTTTACGGAATCACTGCCGCCTTGGTCCAGGTCCAAATTGATACCCCATTGGATTTTAACGTTGGAATCATTCCCGAAAGACAACGTGTCATTGAAAATAGAGCCAGTGACGGTACTGGCGGTCAATTCCGTGAACTGTCGATTATACTTGGCATTTGCGGCAATGCCGTTGGAAAGAGTCAGTTTGTTCACATTTGTAATGCCGCCGTTGCTAAGGGTCGCCGTACTGGCGGACCCGAGACTGAACGAGTTCTTGTTCTTTGTGCCATTGCTGAACGAGATGTTATTGGCGGTCAAGATACTGTTCTTTCCGACTTTTACGGTATCGCTGCCGTCCTGGTTCAGATTAATGCCGCCTTGAATTTCCACGTAGGAATCATTGCCAAAGGACAACGTGTCATTGAAAATGGAGCCTGTGACAGTACTGGCTGTCAATTCCGTGAACTGCTGTTTAATCTTGCTATTCGCGGCGATTCCGTTGGAAAGAGTCACCTTGTTCACGTTTGTAATGCCGCCGTTGCTGATGGTCGCCGTACTGGCGGACCCGAGGCTGAACGAGTTCTTGCTCATTGTGCCATTGTGGAACGAGATGTTACTGGTCGTAAAGATACTGTTCTTGCCGATTTTTACAACATCGCTGCCGTCTTGATTCAGATTGATGCCATCTTGAATTTCCACGTAGGAATCATTGCCAAAGGACAACGTGTCATTGAAACTGGAGCCTGTAACAGTATTGGCGGTCAATTCCGTGAACCGCTGTTCAATGTCCTTCTTTTCGTTTTTCGCAACGCCATTGGAAAGTGTCAGCTTGTTCACGTTTTTAATTGACTGGATGGTCGATGTACTGACTGACCCGAGACTGAACGAGTTCTTGCCGTCCTTCAAGTCAACATCACTGAGTTTGATAATGGAATACTTGCCGAAGGAAACACTTGTTGCCTTTTCCACACCCGTGAATGAGCCATCAACTGTGACCTTGGAATTGTCGCCGGCAGAAAGTTTCACTATGCCTTGCACATCACCGTGAACAGTCCAGTAAACGTTCTTTTTCATCGTAACGGTCGTGAAACTGCCCTCCTCATGGGCGAAAAGATCCGTCATAGTCAAAGTGGAATTGCCAGCGATAGTAAGTTTTGCGGTCCCCTTCTGCATTTTCAGTACGTATGCGCTGACGATAGCGTTTTCCCTCACATCAAAGCTCTTGATGCCGTGCAAATTTTTGTTAAAGGACTGCGACTGGTTCTCATAGACCGTGACTGTCGGGGTCGGGTTTTCCTCGTAAATGCTGCGGACCACGTGAGCCGCCTCGGAGACATTCCCGGCTTTGTCCGTACCGCGGAAATAGACATAACCGTTTGCCTCACAGAGAATGATGTCTGTTTCCGAACATTCCCACCATTCGCCATCGCCAAACCTGTATTCGCACTTGGCTATACCGCTCTCCTCATCCGTGAACGTTACTGTCAGGGTTACGGGATAGTAAGGCTTTTCTGCCGGTATCTGGATTACATCGATGTCGGGTCCGTCATGTTCAATGTGGCTGACTTCTACCTCCCGGGAACAGACGTTTCCGGCATTGTCAGTTGCCTTGAAATAGACGGTCTTGTTCGTATCAATAACCAGCGGGGCAGTATATTCCGTCCATTTCTCGTTGTCGTAGCTGAACTTCGTTTCATTCAGCTTACTTCCGCCCTCATCGGCGAAAGTGGCTACCAGGGTGATATCCCGGTTTGTCCAGTCTGCTGGCACCTGGATTACCGAGATCGTCGGACTTATCTTGTCAATGTTGCTGACTGTAACCGTTTCAATTGTCTCATTTCCCGCATTATCGGTCGCCTTGAAGTAGATGGTCTTGTTCTCACCCACGAAAAACGCCCCGATGTAATCAATCAACGTGTCTCCCCCATCGATACTGTATTGGCTGCTGGTGATTTTCGCACCTTCCGCAGGAGTGAATGTCGCGCTTACGGTTACGTTCGTATTTTTCCATTCCTGGGGCGTTACGCTGACGGATATTGTCGGAGCGTCAGGCTTTTCGATAACCTCAAAGTACAGATCCCCGGTCGCGGAATCCAGCGAATACCGGAAGCATTTCTTGGAATCCAGCGGATTTACTGCAAGGTCACCCACAGACATCGTTTCCACCAGGGTAAGTCCACTGGAGACAACGGAAATGTCCCTGCCAGTAGCACCCGTTGCCAGGAGGTATTTCCCGTATGCCTGATTCGTGTTGATATTGACGGAATACTTTGCTCCGCAGTCGGAAGTCAGGATGGTGTCCAAGTCCGTGATGATTTCAATACTGTTTTCTTCCGTGAAGGAACTCAAATCAAGGGTGATTTCCGTGCCGTTATCCACAGCTATAGCATTCTTCGAATAGAGATTGCCCGCCAGAAAAATTTTTCCGCCGAAGGTCGCACTGCCATCCTCAATATAAATGGTGTCGCTTGCCGTCAGGAACGAACTGTTTTGGATGACAACAAGGGAGTTCTCGTCTTTCTGATAGATTGCACCACCTTTTTCTGCCGCTGTATTTCCGCTGAATGTGCTGTTGCTTGCCGTGAACGTGCCTTGATTGAATACTGCGCCGCCGTATTTGCCTGCGGAGTTTCCGCTGAACATGCTGGCATTCGACGTAAACGTACCGTTGTTGTTCACCGCACCGCCG
>CALCCZ010000108.1 GCA_937900075.1 uncultured Lentisphaeria bacterium | reverse complement strand
AAAGGTAAAAACATCATCGCCGTTCCTCTTCTCAGCGGATCCGCATCCTGGACTTGGTGCATAGGGCAACCGAAGAAAATCCATACTCGTAAAGAAATGCTTACCAAACGCATTGAAATGGAAAAGAAACTGATTGAAAGTGTATTAAAAATCAGCGATGGGAAACAAGCGGGAAAAAACCGTCTCAACGATGAAATGAAACAATATGTTACAGAAAAATTAGGGATAAAAAGTGATATCGATCTCCGCAATGATGAGGAATGTTATGGCATGTCTGGTTCCCCGGCGGGTAAAAACGTTACCTGGTTCCATTATTCCTCCTATTCCTACGGTGGCATGCAAGCTGAAAAAGGGAAAACTGCTTTCACCAAAGTCTTTAGAGTTTTTCTGGATAAAAAAAACTATCCTATTGATTTTCATTGCATAGCCGGACAGGATCGTACCGGAGCTGTGGCATTCATTCTTAACGGGTTGCTCGGTGTTGATGAAGAACAACTCTATTTAGATTGGGAAGCTACGGGATTCTGGAATAAAAAAGCTCATTTCTGCCATAAACGTCTATTCAACCATCTGGTCGCTGGATTTATGGAAAAAGTTCCGGGAAGCACCCTGCATGAAAAGATCGAAAACTATGTATTGGGCTTAGGATTCAAAAAAGAAGATATTGAATATTTCCGTTCAATCATGCTGGAATAACACGTAACTCAAAAATCATAACACTTAAAACAAGACTGCTGCAAGACTCAATGTTTTGTGGCAGTCTTTGTTTTATGCAATTATTTCCGAAATTTCTAATATTCTCAACTTTTGCAAAATACATCTGGTACTGTCTTTTGAGAACAATTTTATCGACAACAAAACTACATAAGCACATTTGATGACTGAAATCAATGTAACATGATAATTTTTTACTATCCGCTCAGCGAATAATTATTGGACCGCCCGTGAAAGAATAATTGCGCGATTGAGTCGGCTTGTTGATTTTTTTCCAGATTTCGTCACACTTTCCACAATGAGTACAGTTAATTGCACAGGTCTGAGCAATACCGGAAGCGACCCAGTCGTCCGGAAATGCGGTATTGTCTAAATACGTGTAGGCGGGCATCCCCAACAGATCCAGCAGATTGCCATCATAATACCCCTCAGCGTATGCACGTATCAAACGACGTTCCTCATTGAAACATCTTGTGGCAAGTTTCACTACGGATACATAAGGTTCATAATACTTGATATCTTCAGGACGTATCCATGACATTTTCAAAACCTGAATCAAATCATGTTTCACCCGAAAAATTCTTTCACAAAGTCGAAAAGGGTATTGCAGTACATATTCAGCATCCAGACCATTGAGACTGCTATGGGCGATAAGATTGTTGTGAAAAGTATAAACTGGACAACAACGGACGCAGGCACTATTTGCCAAAAGACAAATATCTTTTCCATTTCTTTCAGCCCAGAACGAAAACATTCTCAGTACACTTAAATCACGCTGAATATCTCGTGAAATATAAAACGAATCGAATATATCGGAAATATACTCCATTGCAGTAGTGGAATTCAAGTGCATATTAACACTTGCCCGCACTTTGATTTCGGGGAAATCCAACTTCAAAATTTTAGCAACATATTCAGAAGTTGTTGTCACGACTTCGGGCAGTAAATCTTTATTTCCAAGATAATTGATAATCTCATTCACTTTGCGGCGCATATTATCGTGATACGCTATCTCTCCGTAACAATTTGCATTGAAAAGCAAATCTAAAGCACAACCGTTTTTTCTTGCCCAAGTCATACTGTCTGTTAAATCTGCAAGATAAGATTCTTTTGTACTTTTTTCAGGCATATCACGTCCACTGGGTTCGTATGGCCATGAAAAATAAAATTCCTTTGTCACATCGATGAATGGTTCATGTATAAATATAAACCGCTCAACATCCATCGGATTGTAACCAATGGCAAATTTTCTGTATAAAACGTGCTTGCTTTGCATAAAAGTAATCTCTTCTTTCCATGCTGTATTTTGTTGTAATATAACACAATAAAAACAAAAAAACAAGCAGTAATGTCATAAAAATATCAACGGGAAGATTTGTGTAAGCTGAAACCTAAACAGACTATCCATATTGAATTTACCAACAAAAGTGACACAGGAGGAAATTTCTGATACCATTCCGTGTTTGCTGGAAAAAATACAAAGATGTGCTATATTACTATTACTGTAAATCACAGGAGCCTGTATTTTATGAATGAAGAAACTTTTACCGATTTTTTAACTGGACTTTTCCTAAAGCGGCCCGATGTTTTTACGGGCATTGGAGATGATGCCGCAGCACTGGATTTGGGGCTTCACAATGGAATGTTACAGCTTATTGCTGCTGACCAAGTTCTTCAAAATGTGCATTTTGTGAAAAACACACCACCTGAAAGCGTTGCAAAAAAACTATTACGCCGTAATATCAGTGATATTGCTGCAATGGGTGGAATACCATCCCACGCTGTTGTTACAGTCTCCCTGAATCCTCTGGATGAAATTTGGATGAGGAGATTTCATCAAGCACTTGCAAAAGATGCCGAATATTTTAATGTGTCTGTCGTCGGTGGCGATATATCGCAAGCGCCAGAACCGGGAATTCAGGCTTCCTTAACGATTCTTGGAATGGTTGAACGGGATAAGATTTGTTTACGAAAGAATGCGAAAGCTGGTGACTGTCTATATGTTACGGGAAAATTTGGAAAGTCTTTTCCATCCCAACACCATCTACATTTTATGCCAAGGATTTCCGAAGGAAGATTTTTAGCCGGAACATATACAAGAGCAATGATGGATGTATCAGATGGTTTGACGAAAGATTTGTCCCGTTTTGCCTTCGATTCCGGAGTATCCGTACGGATTGATCATCCCGAACTCATTCCGGCACGAGACAATGCAACATTGGAAGAACGTTTGAACGATGGCGAAGATTACGAACTGATTGTAGCTGTTCCTGCCGAAAAAGCTGCATCTTTAGAGGCAAACTGGCATTTTGAAACGGAATTGACTGCTATCGGTAAATTTGAACAAGGAAACGCAGGTCAATTAACGATTGCCGGCTTTAAATACGAAGGAAAAGGTTATGATCACTTCAGTAAAAAAAGTAATAATTGAAACAAATTCTCCTGAAGAAACAGAAGAATTTGCCACAAAATTGGCAAAGGAACTCCCGTTGGGATCTGTTTTGGCACTTTATGGGAATCTCGGCGCAGGAAAAACTGTATTTGCACGTGGATACGCCCGTGGACTGGGAATCACCGAATCGGTCAGCAGTCCCACTTTTACGATTGTGCAGGAATATCGCTTTAACGAAAATATGTTCTTTCATCTTGATTTATACCGAATAGATAACTCAGATTCCGCATACGCTTTCGGTATTGATGAATTTCTTTATGATAAATCGGCGGTAACCCTTTTGGAATGGCCGGAACGAATATTTGACATTCTCCCGCCACACACAATCAAGGTAACCTTGGAATCTCTAAAAAACCAAACTGGACGGCGCATTACAGTCATTTATCCTGAATGTTATTCGGGACCGGAAGTTCAAGAGTAAAAGTGGATCCCTTCCCTTTTTGACTGACAAAACGTATAATGCCGTTATTCAATGCAGCAAGGCGACGACTTAACGCTAAACCGATTCCGACACCATCTACCGCTATTTTTTCTGCCGATTCCACGCGATAAAAATCCTGAAAAAGTTTTTTTTGTTCCTCATCCGAAATACCTATACCAGTGTCTTCAACTTCCAAAAAACATTTATTCTCATTTGCAGAAAGGCGAATTGAAATATATCCGGAAAAAGTGTATTTTACCGCATTGCTGTAGAGATTGATAAAAATCTGTCGAATCATTTGTTCATCCGCACAAATTTTAACATCTGTTTGTATTTCCCGTCGAACTTCTATATTTTTTTTTGCTGCAAGTGGGGCAAGAAGGCTGCAAGAATCCGTAACTAAGGCTGAAAGGTCAAATAATGAAGGCTGCGCCTTTAATGTTCCTGCCCCATGTTTAGCCAATTGTAGCAATGAAGAAATAAGTGCCAGAAGGTGTTCGGCTGCAAATAAGATTCTTTTGGAATACGAATGAATCTTCTCAGACGAAATTTTTTCAGCCCGGGCATCCAATAATTCAGAAAAACCTATGATAGAATTCAAAGGGGTGCGAAGTTCATGACTCATATTTGCCAGGAAACGATCTTTATGGGCATTTGCCTCTTTCAATTGTTCTGTTTGAATCCGCAAATCATTGTTTGCTTTTTTTAGTTCCGATGACTGCATATCAATACGTTGAGCCATAGTATTGAAATCATATTGTACCTGACCGATATCTCCAGCCAGAATTTTTCGAAAACGATAAGTCAGTTTGCCTTTCTGAATTGCTTGTGTACCTTCACGCAAAACAGATAGACCTGCTCTCATTTTGCGAACAAGGAAGAAGTCGATAATGAGCAATAAAAGAGAAAAAACAATCATAAAAAGTAAGAGAAAAATAACAGTTCTGACAAAAAAAGAATTATCCGGTTGGAGCTTTTTCTGATATTCCTGAAAAGTCGATTTTTCAAGCAAATTAAACGAATTGGATATATTGAATATTGTCTTTGAAATAAAAGCACTTACCATTTGCATTTCTATTTCAGCATCCGGATCTCCCTGTAATGTCAATAGTGTTTTCAATGTAAAAATATGCTGTTGGATTGCACGGATATCTTTATCCAGTTTGTCTGTAACTTCCGGATGATTCGATGTTGAACTCAAGGTAGATACGGCTCTGCGGACTTCCTCGGAACGTCTTAAATATTCCTCAATTTTGGTAGATGTAAAAGAAGACTTTGAACTTCCTATTATTTGCGAAAACCTGTCAAAAACAATACGACATTCCGAAACATTTCGAAACGCAGTAGAATACTCGGCTATTTCATCTCGA
>CALCCZ010000107.1 GCA_937900075.1 uncultured Lentisphaeria bacterium | reverse complement strand
AGGGTGATGGGGATGATGGAGAGAATGCCGGAGCCACGAAGATGATGACGGCGGAAGAGGTCCGGACGATGATGGAACAGTCCCGTGTGGCAGAGAAGGGTGCAGCGGACGGGGATGGAGTTCCGGTTGCGGGAGGAGACAAACCGTCGGAGCCTGAGTCTGCGGCGGCAGAAGGGGAAGATCTCGGTCGGACGCAAGTTATGTCGCTGGATGACATCAGCGGGGTATTGAAAAATCTTCATGAAGAGAAGAAAGAAGAGGAACCGACGCCAGCGGCGGAGTCTGCGGACGTCGGGGAAGGGGAACCCGGGGAGGAATCGTCGGGTGCGGAGGAATCCGGAGCGTCAACGGGCGGGGATGCGAATCGTGAAGGGTTCGGGTTCGGCAACGGGGATTCGGTTTCGTTTCCGGGAGAAGAAGGGGAGGAAGCGGACGATGGCGGGATATTCGGCGGGCGTGATGACGATGATGAAAACGATACGGACGGTGATGAGAACAACGACACGGATTTAGTTCAGACGCGGATGGCGACGATTGAAGAGATCACGTTCATCAAGTTGCAGCTGCACCGGAAGCAGACGAAGAAGATGGTCTGGGTATTGCTGGTGCTGCTGGTGTTGTCGGGATTGATAGCCTGGATCTGGGATTTGCATTCGCCGGTCCGGGAATCGGTACTGAGCTGGCCGGAGGATATATCGGGTCAGTATCCGAATTTCATTCAGACGGGCAGTATTCCGGACGGGATTATGGTGTATTATCCGAACTGGCCGCGTAAGACGAAAGTATATCAGACGACGCGAGAATTTGCGGTTGAGACGTTTATCGGGGTTCATGCGGAAGTGCCGCTGAATATCTATTTCACGGTGGAGCAGAACAGTTTTTATGTTTATCAGGATCGGGCGAAAGCGGTAGAGAACACGATGAACCGGTTGGAGCGGTCGGGCAACGGGTTGTTCAGTTTTGAGAAGACGTCGCAGCACGGATTTCTGACGGCGCATAATGTAGCGCCGGAGAACGGGGTACCGGTGGATGTGATTGTTTATCAGCGTGTAGCGGACCGGACGTGGTACGGTATTCTGCGGTTTTTCCGGTTTGAGGACCGGAACTATGTGCTGCGGGTAGAGTTTCCGATAGAAGAGAAGCTGCGTGCGCTGCCGTCGGTATCGGCGGATCCGTTTGTGGTGATATCGCAGGATTTTGTGCGTTCTCACTGGGAAGGGAATCCGCGCTACTATCAGGACTTGGTACCGGAGACGGCGCTGATGCAGATCAAAGGAGAACTGGATGTGGGGAATGCGCCGATGCAGTTTCCGTATCTGGAGCTGAAGATCAAGAGTCTGCTTGCGATGGCGAAATACAACGAGTATGACAAAGATACCGGAGCGACGCCGGAAGAGACGGCGAAGCGCAAGAAGATATATGAAGACGCCGGGGTGGCGCTGCGAGCCTTGCGCAGGAAGCAGCACATCTGGCATAAAGAACAACATTGTCACTGGATATCGGCGACACTGGACGGAGATGAAGCGCGCCTGCAGCGGATCAAGCAGGAGTGCGGAGCAGTGTTCAGTTTGCCGGAAGACAAGCGGCATGAAGATGTACAACGGGAATATTGGGAATGATGGAAAATGGATACTGTGAATAAAACGACAGGGAATACCAGTGTCTTGACGCGTACGGGACTGCGGATCGTACTGGAGCGGAACGGCACACCGTTGTACGAGATGTATACGGGCGAGTATGAGAAAGAATTTGAGATTGGGCGTGCGCCGGGGTGTCACTGGACACTGGACGGGATAGACCATTCGGCGAGCCGGAAACATGCGTTGATTACGAAGCGGCACGGGAGTTTTTATGTATTGGATATCGGGAGCCGGAACGGGATTTACTACAATAACCGCCGTGTGAAGGAAGTGAAGCTGAAGGTTGGCGACCGGATCTCGATCGGGGAATGCGTTCTTTATATGGACGGGTCCCGGAAATCGACGAGCAAAGTGCCGAAGGTTCATCAGTTGCGTTATACGGATGAACACGGGAAGCAGCGGTTGTACAGCATACGGAAAGAAAAGGTGACGATCGGTTCTAACGGAGATTGCGAACTGCCTGTCAAGGACCAGCTTGTATCGGGTCATCATGCGGAATTGAGTATCCGCGAGGACGGGAGCTGCTGGATCCGGGATCTGAACAGCCGGAATGGGACGAGTGTGAACGGGATGGAGCTGCCGCCGGAAAGCGAGCGACTTCTTCAGGACAATGATGTGATATCGATAGCCTATTTTGATTTCAAGTTCTGGGATGCGGACGGAGTACATCATGAGTCGCGGCTGTGGGCGACCTTCCTGACGCTGGCATTCACGATCGTGATTATGCTGGGCTGCTATGCGTGGTATATCCGGAAATCGGACGATGCGCCGACATTGCTGCGATTGGCGGAAATCGAAATGGCAGCGGACCGACTGGACCGCGCAGAAGCCTTTATTGAACAGAGTTATTACGCGAAAGAATCGGACCGTTCGAAGCCGAAAGCGGATATGCTGAAGCGGAGAATCGGGACGTGGAAGATGGTTCGTGCGACCTGGGCGAGTGTACAGGACGGGATCACGGAAAAGCGTGACGGGCGGTTCACACGCGCGGTGCTGCTGCTGGGCGGTATTGTGGATGCGGATAACGATTCCTGGTCGTGGCCGGGCGGGACAGAAGAGAAGGACCGTGCGGTTTCGCTGAAAGGGCTGCTGGATGCGTATTTTTCGACGCGTTCTCTGCTGAATACGGGAGCGGGCCTGGAAGAGTTAAACAAACGTAACGAGGAGTTGCGGGAGCAACTTGGGCGCGTAAAAGAACGTTACGGGGTACAGGCGCCGCTGTTTCCGGAGCTTATCAAAAATTCGGAAGAGATGGTTGCGCGGATAGATGATATCATGCTGCAGGACAAATATCTGGATGAGACACTGGCGCTGCTGGATCCGGAAGCATTGGCGGCAGCACACATGAAAGAACCTGATTACGGACTGGTATTCAACCGTTTGAATGAGATCCGCAAGACGTCGGGTCCTGTGTATTCGCGTGCGGAAAAGATTCGACCGGCAGTGGAAGCGCTGCATCATGCAAAAGAGCGTTTGTCCGCGATGGAACAGAAGGTGTGTTCGATGGATTTCAAGGCGGTTGAAGACTTTTCACTGGATTTGCCGGAGACAATCAACTACGCGATAGAGAAGAATATCGGAACCTGGAAACGCTATCTGATGGAGCAGGTGGAGGATTTCAAGGATACGACGGTGCAGCTTCAGCGGAGTCATGACGTTCTGAGCCGGAAAGGCGTGGAACCCGGGAAGCCGGTACCCGCGCTGGAATTGTTTGCGGACAAGAACATCATGGAATCCGTGTTTGCGGTTGACAGTTTGAATCTGCCGCTGGTATCTTTGCGACGTCCGGCACCGCAGGGGATGTATGACGAGATGCTCGGTATAGAGTTTTTCCATGACTATATCTCGACGGTGATGGAGGCGGAAGGGAACAAGATGCAGATCAGTGAGCTGCCGTTTGAGCCGCGCCTTTATACAGCGAAATCGGTATTGCAGGAGTTGGAAAGTTTTGTTCAGTTTGCGAGTCAGGAAAAGAACCAGTGGTTCAATAATGACAAATTTGCAGTATTTATCGCACATTGCCGGCAACTGCTTCAGCGGCGTGATGAAGTCATAGACATTCTGCTGTCACGCGATGATTCGCCGGATTCCCGGAAGTATCTGATATCCCACGGAATAGCCTGTTACCTGATGCCGGAAGGGGAATCGCCGCAGGAGTTTATCGTCCGGAACGAGGAGGGAAATGAAGAAGTCATTTTGAAGACGCGGAAAGACAAGCTGAAACAGGATGTTGAGACGGTTTACCGGAGCAATCTTTCCATGATACTGCATTTGAATGTGGAATACCGTGCGTCCATGCCGGATGAACAGATGGAAATCCGCCGTAAGATTATCGAGAACGGGATACCTGGGAATCCGGTAGTGAAGATTATGTGGGCGCAGCGACCTGAGACCGGGTGGAAAGACGTGAAGAAGGAGAAGAAATGACGGGGAACGTGAAGAAAGAACCGGGGAAGGCGGGTGCGGAGACCGTGAAGAAAGGCGCGGAGGCCCGGCTGACGGAGTTTCTGCCGCTGACCCGAGAGGAGATGAGAGCGCGCGGGTGGGACGCGATTGATATACTGCTTGTGACCGGGGATGCGTATGTGGATCATCCGTCCTTTTGCGGAGCCGTTATCGGGCGTCTGCTATGCGATGCGGGGTACAGGGTCGGTATGATAGCGCAGCCGGACTGGAAGGATCCGGAGAGTCTCAAGACGTTCGGGACGCCGCGTATCGGGTGTGCGATTACGAGCGGGAATATGGACTCCATGATTTGCATTTACACGGCGGGGCGACGGATGCGCCATGAAGATATGTTTTCGCCCGGCGGGAAGACTGGAAACCGTCCGCCGCATGCGTCGATTGTGTACACGCAGCTGTGCAAAGCGGCGTTTCCGGGGGTGCCGACGGTATTGGGGGGAGTGGAAGCGAGTTTGCGCCGGGTAGCGCATTACGATTACTGGCAGGATAAGATGCGGCCGTCGTTTGCCGTGGATTCCAAGGCGGATATTCTGATTTACGGGATGGGCGAACGGGCAGTGCTGGAGATATTCGCGCGTCTGAAGAGAGGGGAGTCGCTGGCAGGGATACCCGGGACAGCACGTTTTCCCGGCGCGAAAGAGTCGGCGGAAATCGTGGAGGATGAACATACGCTTGTGCTGCCGACACTGGAAGAAATAGTCAATGACCCGGACGCACTGCTGCGGCAGACGATTCAGGTGGAACACGAAATGAATCCGTGGAACGGGAAACGCCTGCTTCAGCGATACGGGAACCGCTGGCTTGTGATTGAGCCGCCACAGCCGCCGTTGAGCGTGGAAGAATATGACCGGGTCTGCGAATTTCCGTACACCGGGCTTCCGCACTGGTCATATAAGGAAAAGATACCGGCATTTGAAACGATAAAAGACTCTATTCCCGTGGTACGGGGATGTCCCGGAGGATGCGCTTTCTGCGGACTGGTTTCGCATCAGAACCACTATTTGGTGTCGCGATCGGAAGAATCCGTACTGCGGAGCGTGGAACGCTTGAAACAGCAGAAGTTTTTTCATGGGACGATCAGCGATCTGAACGGAGCGGCGGGAAATATTTACGGTCATGGACCATTTAATCCGGAACTGTGCAAGAAATGTCACCGTGCGACGTGTCTGTTTCCGTCCCAGTGCCCGAATTACCATGCGGACCAGGAGCCGCTGATATCGTTGCTGCGGCGGATAAGCTGTACGGAAGGCGTGAAGAATCTGTTTATCAACTCCGGAATCCGTCTGGATCTGGCCTTGGAACAGCCGAAACTGACCGAGGAGATTATCCGGAAACATGTGTCGGGTCATGTGAAAGTGGCGCCGGAACATTTGCATCCGCGGGTATTGCGATTGATGCGGAAAGGGAAAGCGGATGAATTTCCGCGTTTCAAGAAGATCTTCGAGCGAGTCAGTAAAGAATGCGGCAAAGAACAGTACCTGATACCGCTTTTTATATCCAATTTCCCCGGCTGTACGGAGAATGAGATGAAAGTCGTGGATGATTTTCTGTCCCAATACAACTGGAGTCCGCAGCAGGTTCAGGATTATATCCCCCTGCCAATGACTATGGGCGCGGCAATGTACTGCTCCGGGAAAGAGCCGGACGGGACCCCAATACAAGTGAACCGCGGACTTGCGGAACGGCGTCCGCAAAGGAATATGCTGCGGCGCAAACGGGATGGTGAGGGCGAGACCTTGACCGAACAGCGCGAGAATATCGGGAAGAAGGGGAAAGGGAAGAACCGGCAGGGGTTCAGAGGGCGTCGCTGAGTTTGGAAACAGAATTTGCAAGGTGCGGAAGATGTCTGTTGGAGAGAAGTCATTTTTTGAGAAACTGCCCGAAGACTGGCAGGAGGTATTGCACGGTTATATGATTTCAGCGGAACGCCGTGCTTTGGAAGACTTTCTTGCGGAAGAATACCATACGCAGAGGATCTTTCCCACGGCATGCGACCTTTTTACGGCATTCCGTCTGACTCCGTTCCGGAAAGTGCGCGTGGTCATTTTCGGACAGGATCCGTATCCGGGCGAGAATCAGGCACACGGGTTGTCCTTTTCCGTCCGGAAGGGCGTGCCGATTCCACGCTCCCTGAAAAACATCTTCAAGGAACTGAATGCCGATATCGGTTGTTCGATTCCGGAATCCGGGGACTTGACCGCCTGGGCAGAACAGGGGGTGCTGCTGCTGAACGATGTTCTGACCGTCCGGGCACATTCGCCGATGTCACACCGCGGGAAAGGCTGGGAGCTGTTTACGGATTCGGTTCTGCAGGTACTCGCGAAAGACCGCGATGGACTCGTTTTTGTACTGTGGGGAAACGCGGCAAGAGCGAAAGCCGGGCGGATCGACACGGGACGGCATCATGTGATAGAGTCGGCACATCCGTCACCCCTGTCCGCACGACATGGATTTTTCGGATCGAGGCCGTTTTCAAGAATTAATGAAATCCTCGGGGAAGAGGGGAAAATCCGGTGGGATTTGACGGATTTGGGGAACCACGGATAGTGGTTAGTGGATAGTGAATAGTGGGGGGTGGAACGTGGCGGGGCATTTTCGTGATTGTGCGAACGGGGTGGGTGATTGATTAGTGGATAGTGGATAGTGGATAGTGAATAGTGGGGAGGGTGGAACGTGGTGGGCATTTTCGTGATTGTGCGAACGGGGTGGAGAGGGGGAACCACGAAAAACACGAAAAAGTTAGGGGAGAGGGGGAAATGTTTCGTAAGGCGGGCGTTGTGCACGGAGATGCGCCGCGGAGCGGCTTCCTCCGTGAGTGGTTCATGCCGCCCCGTTGGGGCTCAAGAGGTTTGGGTTACCTTAACCAGGGGTTGCGCCATGGTGGTGTGCCACCCCCATGGCTCCACCCCTGGCTATAATCGTACCGCCCCGTTGGGGCTACGTATGGAACGTGGCGGGGCATTTTCGTGATTGTGCGAACGGGGTGGAATGGTTTATGAAAAATGCCGGATGTTTTGCGTGATTGTGCGAACGGGGAGGGGGATTAGTGGATAGTGGGGGTGGAACGTGCGGGGCAGATTCGTGGTTGCGCGAACAGAAAAAAGCCCGGCAGCGAATTTATGGCTGTCGGGCTTGAAGAGGCAGGGAAATTACGCGGATTACTTTTTGACGGGCGTAATTTTATCGAAATGGCAATAGGGAACCAGAACTTCCGGTACCGTGACCGAACCGTCCGCCTGCAAATGATTTTCCAGGAACGCAATGAGCATGCGCGGAGGCGCGACGACGGTATTGTTCAAGGTGTGAGGCAGGAACATTTTTCCGTCGGCGCCTTTTACACGCATTTTGAGACGTCTTGCCTGTGCGTCGCCGAGATTGGAGCAAGAACAGACTTCAAAGTATTTCTGCTGTCTCGGACTCCAAGCTTCAATATCACAGGATTTGACTTTCAAGTCAGCGAGGTCGCCGGAACAGCATTCGAGCTGTCGGACCGGGATTTCAAGGCTGCGGAAGAGTTCGACGGAAAATCTCCACATTTTTTCATACCACGCCATGGAATCTTCAGGTTTGCAGACGACAATCATTTCCTGTTTTTCGAACTGATGGATCCGGTAAACGCCGCGTTCTTCAATGCCATGAGCGCCTTTTTCCTTGCGGAAGCATGGTGAATAGCTGGTGAGAGTCTGCGGCAGAGCGGTTTCGGGTATGATCTGGTCGATGAATTTACCGATCATGGAATGTTCACTGGTTCCGATGAGGTAAAGGTCTTCGCCCTCGACTTTGTACATCATGGCGTCCATGTCACTCTGGCTCATAACGCCTTCGACGACGTTGCCGTGGATCATGAAGGGCGGGATGCAGTAAATGAAACCTTTACCGATCATGAAATCGCGGGCATAGCTGAGGATTGCGGAATGAAGGACAGCGACAGGTCCCATCAGGTAATAGAAGCCGTTTCCGGAGACACGGCCCGCGGCATCCATATCCACGCCGTTGAAAGATTCCATAATCTGGGTATGATAGGGGATTTCGAAATCGGGGACGACCGGTTCGCCGAACCGCTGGACCTCGACGTTCTGCGAGTCGTCTTTTCCGATGGGTACGGACGGGTCAATGATATTCGGGATGAGCATCATAGCCTTGCGGATAGCGGCTTCGACTTCGGTTTCTTCGTTCTGGAGTTCAGCGATGCGAGCGCCATTGGCAGCGACTTCGGCTTTAGCGGCTTCAGCTTCGTCCTTTTTCCCCTGTTTCATCAACATACCGATTTGTTTTGAGACAGAATTTCTCTTGGCGAGGAGAGTCTGGACTTCGGTTTTGATGGCACGGTTCCGGATATCGAGTTCAAGTACCTGGTCAACGAGGGGGAGTTTAGCGTCCTGGAATTTTTTGCGTATATTATCGCGGACGAGGTCCGGATTTTCGCGTATCAGTTTAATATCGAGCATGATTCACCTTTCAAAATTGAGGCATGGGGAAATCTTTAGTGAAGAGAGAAACTTCTTTCCGGATAGCATCGAGAGCGGCGTCATCATTTTTGTTTTTGACGGCACGGTCGATGAAGTCAGCGATGCGGAGCATTTCAGGTTCTTTCATCCCGCGGGTTGTAACGGCAGGAGTACCGATACGGACGCCGCTGGTGACCATCGGTTTTTCGGGGTCGAAGGGGATCATGTTCTTATTGAGCGTGATACCCGCCTTGTCGCAAGCGATCTGTACTTCTTTACCGGTAGCGTTTTTGGGACGGAGGTCGACGAGCATGAGGTGATTATCGGTACCGCCGGAAACGATACGATAACCCTTATTACTGAGTGCATCGGCGAGGACGGCGGCGTTTTTGACGATTTGCTGCTGATAAGCCTTGAATTCGGGGCTCATCGCTTCTTTGAAGCAAATGGCTTTTGCCGCGATAACATGCATCAGGGGGCCGCCCTGGAGGCCGGGGAATACTCTGGAGTTAATCGCTTTGATGTATTTTTCCTTGCAGAGGATCAGACCGGAGCGCGGGCCGCGCAAGGTTTTGTGAGTGGTAGTGGTAACGACATCGCAATAGGGTACGGGGGAGGGATGGATACCCGCGGCAACGAGGCCGGCGATATGCGCCATATCGACGAAGAGATAAGCATTAGCTTTGTCCGCGATTTCACGGAGGCGTTTGAAGTCGATGATACGGGGATAGGCGGAAGCGCCGGCGAGGATCATGCGCGGTTTGTGTTCGATGGCGAGTCGTTCGATTTCATCGTAATCCATGCATTCGGTTTCGGGAGAAACGCCGTAGGGGACGATATTGAAGAGTTTGCCGGAGAAGTTCATGGGGTGACCATGAGTAAGATGTCCGCCGTGGTCAAGACTCATGGAAAGGACGGTATCGCCGGGGTTGAGCAAAGCGAAATAGACGGCCATATTCGCCTGTGAGCCGGCATGCGGCTGCACGTTAGCGGCTTCCGCGCCGAAGAGTTCGCAGGCGCGTTTGATGGCGAGTTTTTCGACTTCATCGACGAACTGGCAGCCGCCGTAGTAACGTTTTCCGGGATATCCTTCGGCATATTTGTTGGTAAGGACAGAACCTTGCGCTGCACGAACGGCAGTACTGGTGAAGTTTTCGGAAGCGATCAGTTCGATACCGTCGAACTGTCTTTCCGCTTCTTTGTCGATCCAAGCGGCGATTTCGGGGTCGGCATCGCGAACGGCGGCGATATCATCGTAAGAAGCTTTTTCGAGTTTGGTAAGACGGCGTACATGTCTGGGGTCGTTTGTGAACGGGGTAGAGAACCAGACATCGAGGATTTCTTCCGCTTCCGCCTGAGAGATGTAATCGGCGGGGAGGACGAGCATATTGGAGCAATTGTGTTCTCTGCTGGCACGAACGGCATCTTTATTGTAAGCGACAGCTGCGCGGACATTGTGGAAACGGTTGGCAATGATACCCATGCCGACGCCGGAGCGGCAGATCAGAATACCGGTCTGGAGTTCATTTTTGGAAATCGCGAGTGCGAGTTTGCTTCCGAAATCGGGATAATCATCCGAGCTGTCGAGTTCGAACGGGCCGAAGTCGCGAACGGAGCAGCCTTTTTTCTGAAGGAATGCGATAAGATTTTTTTTCATTTCAAAACCGCCGTGGTCTGTGGCGATACCGACGATGGCGTTTTGACATGCGATGGAGTCAGAGATGTCTCTCATAGAAAATTTTCCTTAGATTTGTTATTATTTTATGGTAATGTGCTTGTAATTACATGTTAAAGATGTTAAATTAACCGAAATCAGTCCCCATAATATACACCATATTTTAAAAATCTAAAGTCCAATGACAAAGAAAAAGACAAATTTTGATAAAGAAATCAATATTTTAACGGATCGCTATGTTACATTAGACGAATTGATGAGCGTTCCCGCGGGTGTTTCCGTGGAGTTGGACTTAGGATGCGGCAGCGGTGACTTTTCGCTCGGTCTGGCTAAGAAATATCCGGAACGGCTTGTGTTTGCCGCCGATATCCAGCTGAACCGGATCCGGAAGACGGCGTCCCGCTGTGAACGGGCGGGGCTGACGAATGTGCGATATTTCCGGGTGGAAGCACGTTACTTTCTGACAGTCGTTCTGCCGGATTCCGCATTAGACCGTATTCATATCATTTGCCCCGATCCATGGCCGAAGAACCGACACCGCAGTCACCGATTGATTGCCAGTGATTTCACCGCGCAGATCTGCCGGGTATTGAAACCGGACGGAGTTCTTCACTTTGCAACGGATGATCCCGATTACCGTGTGAATGCGGAAAAGATATTGCAGGAATCGGGGCTTCTGGTCCGTGCGGATGACGACCGGGTTGCCGATGTGTCGGAAATCAAAACCGAATTTGAAAGACAATGGCTTGCTTCAGGCAAGACCGTATTCCATACCGCCTGGATCAGGAATAATAACATTCAGAGATAAGGACAAGACGGAAAATGAAAAAATTATTACCTTTGCTGTTGGCTGTATCGCTACTATCCTCTCTTTGGGGACAGGATGAATTGAGTGTTTCCGACCGTGTCAATCAGAAGAAGTATGAAAATCTGACTCTTGAGATCACGGGAATGGGATTGTCGCTCAAAAATCTGAAGTTGTCCACGGATACCATACTTTCCGTGCCTGTCGGGACGAAAGTTTATTTCAAAATAAAGTATTTGATTCCTTTAGGCGAAAAGGCGAAACTGTTCGCGTGTCCATTCAAATACGAAATTGCGCCGAGGGAAGGGAAATACGCCTCGGCTGGTTCTTTCGAGATGAATGATTCCAGAACTTATTCCGGCAAACGTTTTGCACCCGGCTCCATTTGTTTCAAACGGCCCGCACACCTGACCAAGATGTCAATTACGGTTCAGTTGGAGACGGGCAACAAGGCGACCTGGAACCATGTTTTTTATGATGTGGATATCCGTTGGGTGGACGGTCTGGAAAAGCCCCAGATAGAGGAAAAGAAAGAGGCTGCTCCGGCAGACGCTGCTGCTCCTGCTGCTCCGGCGACCCCTGCAACTCCGACAACACCAGCGACAGCTCCGGCGGCACCTGCTGCTGCTGCTCCGGCGGCACCTGCTACTGCTACTCCGGCGGCACCTGCTGCTGCTACTCCGGCGGCACCGGCTGCAACTCCGGCTACTGCTCCGGCGGCACCTGCTGCTGCTGCTCCGGTTGCAACTCCTGTTGCTGCACCGGCGACACCAGCAACTCCTGCGGTTGCTCCGGCGGCAACTCCTGCTGCTGCTCCTGTTGCTACTCCGGTGGCACCTGCAACTCCGACAACACCAGCGACTGCTCCGGCGGCACCTGCTGCTGCGGCTCCGGGTACCCCGGCGGTTGCTCCGGCTACAACACCAGCTGCTGCTCCGGCAAAATAAAAAAGCATCGGCGCTGCTGCTGGGGAGGTAATTGATCCGTTGAGAGTGGATTTTGGGGAACCACGAAACACACGAAATACACGAAAAAGTTAAGGAATAGGGGAGAAAAAATAGGACCTATAGGACTTATAGGTACAGCAGGTATTATCAGGCGGATTCGTGATTGTGTAGGGCGGTGTTGGGATTGGTTTCGTTGTGCGAACGTCTTGCACGGGGATGCACCGCCTTTGGCGGTTTCCCCCGTGAATGGTTCGTGCCGCCCCGTTGGGGCTCTGGAGGTTTTGGTTACCCTGAACCAGGGGTTGCACCATGGTGTGTTTCACCCCATGGCTCCACCCCTGGCTATTATCGTGCCGCCCCGTTGGGGCTACGGGTGGAACGTGCCGTGGCATTTTCGTGATTGTGCGAATGGTGTGGAATGGTTTATGAAAAATGCCGGATGTTTTGCGTGATTGTGCGGAACGGGTTTCAGTCGTTTTGTGTTTTTATGGAAACGCAAATATCGCGGGGCTGCTCCAGAATACGGGTATGCGTTCCGGAGTCATCGGCGACATGTTCGAGTTTCAACAGTCCGAAAGCCGTAGGAATGGTTCCCGTGACATATTTCAAGTCGCACAGATGCGGTTCGATACGGATATTTTTTCCGCCCGGTGAAAGGAATTGGACACCGAGGATATATTTTTGCATCCAGGGGAGCGGACCTGCGCCCCAACCATGGCAGAAACTGTTTCTCAATTTAGCGAAGCAAGCCTGTCCGTATTCGGCATGGACATCATGTTTTCCGGGTTGCGGCAGTTCATCGATTCTGGAGGCATTTTTCAGCCAGTCGATGTCAAAATGTTCCCAGAAAGTTTCGGACCCGAGTTGAATCATACCACCCCAGTAGTTCCGGATGACATTCAGGGCACCGTCAAAGTCGCCCGCCATTGCGCGTGCATGGAGCAGATAGAATCCCTGATAAGGAGTAATGTCCGCAAACGGGTTGACGGAGAAGAAGTCCCTGTTCGCGCGGACGGGATCCTCCATTCCGGCGAGGACCCTGTGAGACAAGACCGATCGCGCGGAGCCCGGGTTGCCTTTGACAGCCGCGAGTCCGGAGGCAAATTTGAGACATTTTTCAGCGTAGACGGGGTCTCCCAGTGCTTCGAACAATTCCGCAAATTTGCGGAACGACCATACGCATTGAGCCTGAAAACCGCCAGCGAGAATACCTTTTTCATCATGTGGATGACACCAGTCAATGAACCCCCACTTTGCGAAACCATCGGGGTCCTTATCAAACATGTTCTGGAACGTATCGATGAACTGTTTGAAATAGTCATGCTGCTGCCGGAGATAATCCAAGTCGCCGAAAGCGCGGAACCAGCTCCAATGAGCGAGTCCCCAGCTTACAGTATAGGAAATCATTCCGTTCATGAAGCGCGGGAATGGCGTTTCGTCCCGGACCAGATCCAGAGACCGTTCGACGACGTTGAGTTTTCCGAAAGCGGCAGCAATGGCGCAGACCTCTGGATGGATATCGCCCATCCAGATGAGTCTGTCTCTTTTGGGTGCATCCCAAAGGTATTCCTGCATGCACAGCTGGACGGTTCTGGCACTTGCGAACCAGATTTGATTGAGCAAATCATCGGAAGAATCAAAAGAGCCGAGATAGTCGCAATCGAGGAAGAGGAACACGGCGCGGATCTCACGTATGGAACAGGAGACGGAATCGATATTGTCGATGCGCACGAAACGGAAAGCGGTCATGCCGGATTCCGTAGTTCCCATGTTTGCCGCGGAAAGGGAATAGTCGTGCATCGCATGGTCGTTATTCGGTTCGCCCAAAGTTTCACTGACGGACTCACCGAACCGGATGCGGAGGCGGACAGGGTTGTGCGGGGTCATCACGCTGACGAGCTGGAGAGAGCCATGGAGTTCAAAACCGAAATCGAGCAGAATGGATGAACCCGGCGGGAAAGTGGCGCCTTTCCCCGCCCAGATCGTGGATTGACCGGAATGTTTTTGAAGGAGCCAGTCGGGATTGTCCACATTATCGGAGGCGACAATACGCTTGGGAAGCACCACAACCCGTGTACGTTCATCCTTTTCCGCAGAGATGATATCGGTGAGTTTGAAAGTGTTTTTCAGAGGCGTCAGCATAGATCAGAACCCGGTGGGGGTTTGGCGTTCCGTATTGTTGGCTTTGTAAAGGGCCGCCATAACGATGTTTCTTTCAGCAGCTTCTCTTACGCTGACGAGCGGGACGTCCTTGTTATCCAGGATTTTGTCCAAATAGAGGTCGAACGCATGTGGCATGGCATCCGGCAATTTTGTCCAGGGCGTGAGTCCATCCGCGCCTTCGACTTTGGAACTTTGGAAAAAGAGCTGGTCATTCATGTAAACGGCGTGACCTTCCGTTCCGCAGATTTCACATACGACAGGGTTGGCACAGTCGACCCAACCGGCAGCGATTGTAGCGATGACGTTGTTATCGAAGACAAGGTTACCCTCACCGTATTCGTCACAGTTTTCGCCGTAACGGTTGGTAAGGGGGAAAATTGTTGAAAAAGCTTTTTTCGGATTTCCGAGGAACCACATGACGATATCCAGGGAATGAGTACCCAGGTCGCCGTAGGCGCCGCAGCCGGCGATATCCGGGTCTGCCATCCAGCGCCAATCGGTATCGAACCAACCGCCTAAAGAACCGGAGTGGCAGTTGGAATGGCGGACACGTGTAATTTTTCCGAAAGAGCCGGCTTCGATTTGCTGTTTCAGGAAGATATTCACGGGATTCCCGCGCATGAAATAACCGGTCTGGAAGATAACTCCGGCTTTTTCGACGGCATCTGCGAGTTCCTGCGCTTCGGCGGCATTGGCGCTGAGAGGTTTTTCCACGAACATGTTTTTACCTGCTTCTGCAGCAGCCAGTACCAGTTCTCTATGCAGATTGGTTTCGGAACAGATCACGACGCTACGGATTTCCGGGTCGGCAAGAATGGTATGATAATCATCGACGACAGAGGAGTTCAGTGCCACGGCATTTTTAGCGGCACGATTTTTGTCGTGATCCCATACAGCAGCCACCTGAACGTTGTTACGAGCTTTAACTTTTTCCACGAATGCGGGTGTGTGGATGTGAGCACAGCCGATAAATGCGATTTTTTCCATAAGTGATGAAATCCTTTCACGAAATTGTTTATAATGTTTCCGCATCGCGGTCCTCTATCCGCAATTCATCCCAAAAGAATGGAGCAGAAAGAACGGACTCAAATGCCTACGGGGAAAGAATAACACAGAATTGTGTATTTTTCAAGTCCTGCTGAAAAAACTTTTAGAAAACCTCTTGTTTTTTTATCTGCCGGATATATATTGTGTGAGTTGCCGGAGGAAAACAACCGGCAGAAATAAATATCAAAATGAAAGGTGATAACGATATGGAACGTTATGCAGAACTGAAACTTTGGAACGGAAACGTACCATTTGCCGACCCGGCTGATACTCAACTTGAAGAACATTTTTTGCCGGAACCGCAGGACGGTATTGAGCGATTGACGGACGTTACAGTTCCCACGATTACGTTTTACCCGGTAAGCGGGAAGGGGCCGCATCCGGCGATTTTAGTATGTCCCGGCGGCGGATACGGTATTCTTGCCTGGAATCATGAGGGTATTGATATCTGTTCCTACTTCAATTCCATCGGTTTTTCCGCTTTTTTGCTGAAATACCGTTGTCCCGACAGAAGACAGGCGGCACATGCGGATGCGTGTCGTGCCATGCGTTATATACGCGCCAAGGCGAATGAGTTCAATATTCTTCCCGATAAAGTCGGTATCATGGGATTTTCCGCAGGGGCGCATCTGTCCGCTACCGTATCTGCACCCGCCGATGAAAAGCCCTACGAGCCAGTGGACGAAATCGACAAATTTTCCTGCAAACCCGATTTTACCGCATTGATTTATCCCGCATACCTTTGTGATGAAACGCTGAAACTTGCGCCGGAGTTCAAGATTCAGGCGGATACTCCGCCATGTTTCCTTCTGCAAACGGAAGACGATGGTATTCAGGTAGAAAATGCTCTTGCCTGGTTCTGGGCGATGAAGAAAGCCGGTGCTCCGGCGGAACTTCACTGCTATTCAAAAGGCGGACATGGTTACGGCATTCTGCGTAACGGTCAGCCGGTAGCGGACTGGGTCCGACATGCTGCCGACTGGTTTCACCGGACTGCCGGGATAAAATAACCGATAACAGGATGCTGCGGCCCCGTTTGGGCCGCAGTGCTTGGAGACAGCCTTCGGCGAACTGCCGAGGAATGAGTTCAAACAGTTTGGACCGCAGTGCATAGAGAGAGCGGAGCAGGGGGAACAAGTTATTCTGAGGCCTTTTCGTGAATGCTTTTGCTGATTGATTTATAGATCTCAACCATCTGCGGGTGGTTCTGCAATTGTTCCAGATGCATGTTCATGACATTTTCATCGTAGCGGATAGCGGGACCCGTTTGCGCCTGCAGAGGGGGCATTTCATGAATTTTCTGTGTGGTTTCGTCAATTAAGGGGAGCAGTTCCTGAAACGGCAAGCCATTTTCACGGAGGATTTGTTCCGCCAGTACGTACATGTGATTTGAAAAATTATTGGCGAAAACAGCAGCCAGGTGGATTTTTTTCCGTTTTTCAGAATCTACCTGCCGGACATTTTCGGAAATGGAAGTTGCGAGAAGTGTCAGTATTTCGAGCGTTTTTCCGGAATCTGCTTCGATATACAATGGGACACTGCGGAAGTCCAGCAGTCGTTTTTTTGAAAGCGTCTGGAGGGGATACAGGACGCCATAGTGTTCCGCATACGGTTCCAATGCAGCCATCGGGATACTCCCGGCAGTATGAAAAACGGGGCAGCCGGCAAAATTGATCTGACGCCATATATCCGCGTTTACAGAATCCTTCAGTGCAGAGACGACGACATCCGCTTTGGTCACATCCACATCTCCGGGGGAAGTTATAATTTGCGTGTTGCATCCGATCTTTTCGGCAAGCTGGCGGGCATGGGAAAGATTTCTGCTGTATAATTGGACGATTTCGTGTCCTGCATTGTGAAATGCATTTACAAACTGACTTCCTGCATTTCCGCTTCCCAAAATGATTATTTTCATGAGGTCTTCTCCAGTACAGAAAGAAACATTTACAAAAGGAACAGAGGTGTGGAAACAGTTGAACCGAGCTGTATTCCACTTTTGTATGTAAGTTACCCCGTAATTTTCAAAAATCAAGCGGAAACGGGGCGGTTTTTCCGTAAATCTGCAAAAACCGGGTAAGTGGATAGTGGATAGTGGATAGTGGATAG
>CALCCZ010000106.1 GCA_937900075.1 uncultured Lentisphaeria bacterium | reverse complement strand
TAACTTAACGCTTAAATCAGGAAGTGGGGGTTAGCTTTTACTTTTTCAATTAACTTACGTGTGGAATAAATTTTATTTTTTAAATTTCGGCTTGCAAAAACAAAGATGCCGTGATATATTACACGGAGAAATGATTGAGTTCTTATGCATTTTATGTCACCGCTTAAATCAAAACGAAACGGATCTATCTGAAAAATGTCCGTACTGAAAGCGGCAAGCCGCTGCGGATCAGCGATAATATTGAAATGTTCAAAGACGTGGAAGTGATCCATCAATGACCGGAGATGCACCGCAGGATTTTTTATCTGATTATTCCGCCGGACGACTGACGGATGTGCCGTCTGTTGCGGAGCGGCAGAAAAAACTACGTGCTTTCGCCGGGGAACTGGCGGCATCGGAAGGGGAGATCTGCGCCGCATTGAAAGCGGATCTGAACCGGGAGAGCGTGGAGACCGCTCTGGCAGAACTCCTGCCACTGCTGGAGATCATCCGTTTCGTGGCAAAAAAACTGCCTCGGATACTGAAGAAAAAATCCCTGCCGTGGGGATTGGCAACATTTCCGGCGAGATCTTTTCTGGTCAGGGAACCTTACGGCAGAGTCCTGATCGTCTCCACCTGGAACTACCCGTTCCTTTTATCGCTGGAACCGGCACTGGGGGCGTACGCCGCCGGAAACCGCACGGTCCTGAAACTTTCCAGCCGCGCACCAGAAAGCTGCCGTCTGATCCGGAAACTGGTGGAAAAACATTTTTCGCCCCGCGAGATTCTGGTCGCGGATGACGCTATGCACCTTCCCGATCTGCTGAAATACCGTTTCGATTACATTTTCTGTACCGGCGGACGGAAAACGGGGGAGGAAGTCCAGCGTGCCGCGGCGGAATATTGTACCCCGGTCACGCTGGAACTCGGCGGAAAAAATCCCTGTATCGTGACAGAAAATGCCGATCTGGCGATCGCGGCAAAACGGATCGCCTGGGGTAAATTTTTCAATGGCGGTCAGTCCTGCATTGCGCCGGATCACCTGTGGGTACACCGGAGAGTACGGGAAAAATTTCAGCTTCTTCTCTGCGGGGAAATCCGGAAACTGTACGGAGCTGCCCCCTTGAAAAACGCTTCCTTTGCGGCTCTGCCGGATGCTGCCGCTTATGAACGGATCTGCGCTCTGATTAAAGAGGACAGCCTCATCTACGGCGGGAAATGCGATCCGGAAAGACGGATCGTTGAGCCGACTCTCCTGGAAGGGACCGGGGAAGATCCGCTTCTGATGAACGGGGAGATCTTCGGACCTGTCCTGCCCATTCTGGAGTACAGCGATGATGCGGAGCTGATCCGCCGCCTGTCATTGCAGGAACATCCGCTGGCTCTGTACTGTTTCGGCGGAGATAAAAACTTCCGCCGGATCCTGACAGAGCGTATTCCCGCCGGTGCGGTGGTGTTCAATGATGTGCTGGCGTATTTTTCCAATATGCACATCCCCTTCGGCGGCGTGGGCAGAAGCGGATTCGGGGCGTACCACGGCATCCGTACCGTGACCACATTTTTGCATGAAAAACCGGTAATCCGCCAATGGGAGCTCCCGTTTTGTTTTCTGCGCTATCCGCCGTACAGTGATTTTTTCCGGAAACTGGTGAAATTCCTGATCCGCCGCTGAAAATACCGTTTTTCCGTTCATTTATTGACGGAAAACAATCTTACTTCGGCAGTGCCAATCTGACCGGAGCGGGCATGGCGGCAAAAAAGCGAAAACCGCCGTAACTTTGAAAACGGTATTTTGACCGATGAACAAAGTTTGATCGACCCCTTATCCGAGCAGTTCGACTCCGTCTGGCGCGGCGCTCATTGTACGAAATGCGGCACTTGAAAAGTTTTACCTCGAGATTTGGTGTTTTTTACTTGAACCCCAACATTGTTTTTTTAAGTATATGCAGGTCGAGAGAGTATGAAGTTACGATCAATCCCCCTGCATGGTTGAACTTTCATGACGGGCGCAGTATCGGACAGGATTATAAGTTGCGTTATGCACTACACGGAACACCCTTTTGGGGAAGTTATATTACAAACCTTGTTGTAACAGAGATTTGCGAGCATGGTTCGCACTCAACTTTTGATGACGCATGTTATCAATCGCTGGTAAATGAATTGCGAGAACTGCCTGCAAGAGAACCGCTTATTATTGTTGCTTTGGGAACAAGTGTATACCAGTTTTTAACAAAAAAGCGCATTTTCTCAAGGATACAACAGGACTTGCTTGGCTGCAGGATCTTCAAGATGACACATTATTCTTCATTTATCAACCCGGGCAAATATGCTGAAGAAGCAAAGCAGCTGGCAAATGCTGTTTTCTAATGTAGATGTGCGGAAAAGTTGTATAATATTTTTCATATCCTTTTTGAAAAGGTCGCTGTTTTCATCTTTTTTCGGGGCATTTTATGATTGTTACGAAATAGCAGTCCTGTGGTTTGAGCAGAAAATTTTTCTCTGTTTCCATAAAAGGGAAAGAACAGAGATATTTTCGCAATTCGGCACAAAACAACCATGATTAAATTGTTCAAACTTGATTGAGGGACAAGAGGTTGTAGTATCAAATGTCTTCACCCCGACCATTTTTTTTGTTTCTTTTTTTGGGCGAATAGCCGCAATGCTGACGATATCAGACGTAGTTAACAGATTTGATTGCAAGCTAAATCCATTATATGAAAGCTATTGTGACCAGCGATATAACCAATGAAAGAAGCTAATTCAAAATCCGATAACCATAGTGAAATTGTCATCTATCAGACCGATGACGGGTTGACTCATCTTGATGTCAAAATGTCAGACGAAACGGTTCGGCTGATCCAACAGCAGATGGTAGAACTGTTTCAAAGTAGCAAAGCCAATGTAAGTGAATACATCAAAAATATTTTTCCCGAGGGTGAACTGTCCGAAGAAGCAGTTGTTCGGAAATTCCGAACAACTGCAGCAGAGGGGAAAATATGATGTAATGCACTA
>CALCCZ010000105.1 GCA_937900075.1 uncultured Lentisphaeria bacterium | reverse complement strand
GACCAAGAAGTTGATATTATTTCTTGCGTTAAACCACTTACAAAATACGCGGTATCTTTAGAAAATCCTAATGATTATGATGCAACTGCAGAGACAATGTTGGGATTTAAGACTTCGCTTCCAAGTATAACAGCTGAAAATAGTAATTTTAAATGAGATTTTTTGCTTCTTAGTGTAGTATATAAGGTGAAAGGGGGTCGGTCATATGTGTTCATTTGGTACCGATGAATACATAAGCGGTCTTGTCGAAAAGTACAGCGCTTCTTTGCTGCGCGCGGCATTCGCGATTTTGAAAAATACCGCGGACGCGCAGGACGCCGTACAGGATGCCTTCCTTGTTTGATCTCTATGACTTCTGAGTCGTTGACAACTGGACGAACATATTTATTCTCCTCCGATACGCAGGCAAAAGACAACAAAGTATCCAATTGCGCAATCAAATTCGAGTTCATTTGAATGGCAGGAATATACTCCGTCAATTGCAACACCAACTAATGTTCCCTTGAAAGCGGCAAATTCCATTTCCCGGGCAACTAAGAAACTTTGAGTCGGTGAGACGATATCCGTCTGACGGGACGGGAAGCGGACGGCTACAGCTGTATCCTCATCCAAAGTAAATTCCGTATGATAGATCACATTGCCACCGTAGAAAGGCAATCCCTGCGGGCCGATGTCGCCCCAATGCAAAGTGCGGATCGGTTCGGTTATATATGCGGTATCACCGCAAACAATAACACCGAAGTCACCTAACAGATAGGCGCGTTCCACATTGGTGCGTTCTGTGTATTCACGACGGATCATGATTGTGTGTTTTCCCGTACTCAGTGCCGGAAGAACCGTCTTCCGAAGACATTTGTCGGTCCAATATCCCGTATCGGAGAATATGACTTCCTTGCCGTCCACAAAAATCCGGCTGCTTTCAGGCTGTTCCAATGCCAATTCGGATTCTTTGACAAACGTGCGGCAATCCACTTCAAAGGCAATATCCAATGTCCCGTATACCTTATCGGTATAATGTGCTGCCCAGGGTTGAACTCCGGTTTTCACCGGAACGGACAATTCCGCTCGTGCATAGTTGTCTAAACGCAAAATCTCCTCGCGTTTATGCCACTCACCGTTATTGGTACGCCACTGTGCCTGATCCAGAACAAATACGTTGGGTTCCGTAAGTGTAATCGGAACTTCTCTGCCGGAAATCCGTGCTGCAATATTGTTCTCAATACTGTTGTTGTCCATGGCGACACGAACAACTTCCCGACTGCCTAAGGCGATTTTTTCGGGCAGAGCTTCCAAAGGATTGATGTCTTCACCAATGAGACTGATCCCCTTGCTTTCTTTTGACGGTGTCAAGCGCAGCAGAATATGACTATGTGCGTAGAAATTGTTGATAAACACAGTCCAGCCATTCTCTTGTTTTGCCTGAATCGGTACAATACTTCCATTCTCCGTATTCAAGAACTCCACCTGCCATTCACCTCGGAGCATAACACGGGCGGGTGTTGCCGCACCAATGCGTTCCGTATTGACAACAAACAAATACCGTTTGTCGCCTTCCTGACGCATTTGATACAAAAGATTTCCCAACGGATGTCCGGCCCAGGAATGCAGAATGCGTATGTCGCGGTTGTCTTCCAACGCAGCAAGCAAAGCGGAACGGGTAAACGGTATGCAGGTTGATTCTTCCGCCAGCTTTCCGGCGCGTTCCGATGGAACAGCATCGCATAAGGTTGCTACATCACCGGCGAAAATCAGATTCCCGCCCGCTTTCCGGAATTCTTCCAGATACGCAAGCGTTGTTGAGCGCATGGTAATACAGGGTGGAACAACAACTGCGGAATACCGCATATCGCCTACAACTAATTCTTTTCCTTCCACATGGACATTCTGGACCGGAAGAATTGACTCGCCCAACAAGTCAAAGTCTATCAATCCGTAAAGAAGACTTTCGAAAATACCGGAGAAATCCGTCTCCGCCTGCTCACGGGCAACCGATGTCTGATCTTTCGGACCATAAAGCAGCCAGTAGGATTCGATTGGATGAACCACAGCCACACGAACAACCGCTTTTCCACGTGTCATTGCGGTATTCACGCGGGCAAAATGATCGGCAATAATTGAATATTTCTTATACCATGGTGACTGATAACTGATCGATGCCGGATAATCACGCTTCGATTCACCCGCCATGGAAACCCAGGACAAATGCGGCACACGCACCGTAATCCCTAAAGCTGCCTGCCAGTCACCATGCGCCTTGTGTCCGATAAAGCTGAAATCCCAGTCCGTCACGCCATCCAATTCACTGAGAACTCCGCCGCGGGCAAACTGGCGCGATGCACTCTGCGCCTGTTTCGCGGTGGAAAGTTCCATCCGGTCACAAAGCATATCTACTCCGGGCAGTAAAAATGAACGGTAACTGCGCATGCAATCCCCTAACGACATTGTCTGACTCAGCAAACTCGGCTCATTCATCATGTGCCCGGAACTTTGAATGTTATGCTTCTTACACCAGTCGCCTATCGTATCCGCAAAACTGTGTGCAAAACGTTCCGCAGCGTGATCATGATAGCGATAACGGGAAAGGGAATATTTCCCGTCCGGAAGTTCCCAGAGTATTTCAGGCAGTGTATCAAAAAAATCTACTCCGTATGCCTTTTTGTAAGTCTCCGGAAAATCATCCGTATACGGCAATACCACATCCGCTTCTTCTTTGGCAAATGTCAGAGAGCCCTTTCGTGCAAATTGAGGTTCATCGGTAAATATGGCGGGAACTGATTTCCCAAACTCACTTCCGACTTTGCGGTAATACGTTTCATGCGTTATTTCCACAAATTTTTGGATAGCTGACTCGTTTAACGTATCTACATAGCACACATCGTTGAACCAGCCACTCTTTCCATCCACTGACAGATAGCAGTATATTTTGATTTCACCATCTGCCTTTTCAGCATCTTCTTCGCAGCGACGATAGGATGCCAGACACCCCTGAGCATCCAATGTCACAATATACGCCGCAAGAAATCTTCCGGAATTGTCATTCGCCTCATCTACTGGTTCTTCGCGTTTTTTGAATTGAATATGCAAATGACGACCACGGAATTTCGGATCTTTGGTTACAAGTCCCCCTGCCGCGCCGGATGGCCATCTGTCTTCATCGTAAAGCCAGGCAAGCATATTGCGTTTTTTTGCCTCATCCACACAGTCGTCCACCAATTTCATAAAATCTTCCGACAAATACGGCGTTACCGTACCCGTACGGCTATGCATGTGGAATCCTCCCATGCCCATCTCCTGAAATATGCCGATTTGACGACGTAATTCATCTTCCGTCAATTCACAGTTCCACGCCCAAAATGGCGTATCCCTGTATAAACTGGTCGGATTCGCAAATAATGTATCAAACGACTTCTGACTGTCTTTTGCATAAATATTGTCCATTTCTGAACTCCTTTCATATAGGTTGTTTCTTTTAATCTTCGCAAAAGAAAAATCACAATCCGCTATACCATACTTTCCACGGATAAAATATCAAGTCCCAATATCAAGGAAACTGAAAAAAAAACACAGGGTTATTTGAACTTATACTCCTCAAAAGACCGCAGTCTTAAAATAAAAACGCATGGGACTGAAAAAAGAAACCGTGCGTTCAGGCTAACAAAAAAAGCTTTCTTACAGAAAGAACGTTACGTAGTCGGTCTATACTTTTTGTAATGCGGAGAGCAGTTTACAAACGATATAAAATAAAATTACACTGCTGACAATTATAACCAATACATAAGACATGACAGAAAATATCAAATCCTTCAACTCTTTTTTCATTTTTCTGTTTCCACATTTTGCTGTTCAAAAAAGCGTGATATTTCATCAGCAGTAAGAGTTTTTTCTTTTTTCAGTTTTTCTGCCAAGGCAATCACGATTGCTTGTTTTTGCTGAAGAATTTTTCGGGCATCGCTTTCTGCCTCATTGATAATTTGCAGTATATCCGCACATACCTGTTCAGCATGCGTTTCACTAATACAGATATTGTCTGTTTGATTTAAAACAGAAAGACCTGTTGTTTTGCCCATTCCAAATTTTATAACCATATCTGATGCTATTTTCTGCACAGATGCTAAATCGTATACGCAGCTTGTTGTTTGTGTTTTCAAGAATATCTCCTCGGAAATTCTACCTGCAAGAAACGTGGA
>CALCCZ010000104.1 GCA_937900075.1 uncultured Lentisphaeria bacterium | reverse complement strand
AACAATGCGGATCCGACTCCCGGTTGGGGCGTTCTGGAAGACAGAGAAAGCAAACAATACGGACTGCCCCGTTACGGTCTCGCCGAAAATAAGGCGATTCAGGGACATTATAAACTCTGGGACGCTATCCTCGATTATTGTGCAAAACATGGAAAATGTACCTATATTGATTCCTGCGCCTCCGGCGGCGGTCGCAATGACCTGGAATCCATGCGACGCGGTATCCCGTTTCTCAGAAGCGATGCCGACCGCGCAACAATTTCCCTGCGTCTCTCCATGACCACCAGTTTCTGCAAATGGATTCCGTTCCACGGTTCTTCATCCGAAGAAAAACTGCCCAATGAAATCCTGCTTCCCGGACGCGGAAAAGGGAGCGACACCTTCGTCAATCGGGCCTCATTTCTTCCGATCCGACACATGACCAGTGCCTACACGCAGAATAAAGATTTTGACTTTGCCCAGGAACGGAAAAATCTTCAGGAATGGCGCAGTATCCATCATCTCCTTACCAAGGACTTTTACGTCCTTACAAAGTGGCATCATCCCCTCGATACCTACGGGTGGACGGTCATCGCTTATGATGATCCGGGAAACGGGGAAAGTCTGCTCCTTGCGTTCCGTCAGGAAAATTGTGAAACTGCGGAATTTACCGCAAAACTGCCGTTTACCGAGGACAAAATCCGGTATGAACTGCGAAATGAAGATACTGGTGAAACCATTGTGAAAGAGGGTGCGGAATTGCGAAAAAAAGGCATTGTGATCCGCCTGGAACATCCCCGTTCTTCTGCCATGTTCCGAATCCATATCCAGCATTGACAAAGTGAAATCAGTGGATAGTTTTTTATACCACGAAACACACAAAATACACGAAAAAAAATTTTTTTCAAAAAACACGAATGAACACGAATGAACACGAATAAATCATTTGTGTTCATTTTTTTTGTGCATTGGTTCCGCTGACACACGCAAAACATCCGGCATTTTCCAAGGATTTTATAGGTCCTAATTTTCCATCCCGCCTAAAACAATCCCGAATACGTTTCTTCACTTCTTCACTTCTATTCTCTATCCCTTGACAGAAAAAGGGTGTTTTTGAAAAAAAGCGTGATTTCTGCAAAAAAACGATATCTTTTCCGCATTACTGCCTGATTTTTATTTGCTAAATACATTCTTTATGCTAAATTATCTGAAAATTGTGTCGGATCAGTGGGATTTTCCCCTTCATTTGTCGAAATCTCAGCACGGAGTGTCAATACGGATACCTCGCAGAATAAAATCAGAGTATATTTCATGGGAGCCGGTGCTTTTGCCGCTCCTGTCTTGTCTGCTGTTCATGGTTCGTCATCCATCGATTTGATTGGTACTGCCACGCAACCGGACCGGATTGCAGGACGCAAACGTATTTTGACGCCGACCCCGCTGGGGCTGTGGGCGGATGCACACGGGATTCCCTGCCAGCGGGTTTCTTCGGTCAATTCCGAGGAATATCTGAATCAGCTGCGCGCCCTTGCCCCTGACCTCATTGTCGTGGTATCTTTCGGACAAATTCTGAAACAGCCGCTGCTGGATCTGCCGCGTCTCGGTTGCCTGAATGTTCATGCCTCCATTCTTCCGAAATACCGGGGCGCCTCCCCTATTGCCTCCTCCATTCTTAACGGCGACACGGAAACCGGCATCACTTTCATGCAGATGGAACGGGGCTTGGACTCCGGTCCGATCTATAAAATCATCCGTGCGCCCATCACGAATGATGTCACTACGGAAACGCTGGAACAGACTCTGGCGGGAATGGCGGGCCGTGAAATTGAATCCGTTCTTCTCGGAATTGCCAATGCGTCGATGCAGCCGGTTCCGCAGCCCGTTGAAGGCGTCAGCGTCGTCACGAAAATCCACAAGAATGACGGCAGTATTGACTGGAATGAGGATGCGTTTCTCATTGAACGAAAGATCCGTGCATACGCGAAATGGCCGAATACGCGTTTTTGCCTCAATCACGGCAATAAACTGCTGACCGTCAAAATCACAAAAGCCTCCGCAACTTCCTACTCTACCAGTCGGGATTGCGGTACGGTTCTCTCCCTGCCTGAAAAACGTCATATCATGGTCCAATGCGGAAATGGCGCTCTGCTCATTGACCGGGTTCTCCCGGAAGGAAAAAAAGAAATGGCAGTCTCCGATTTTCTCAACGGCGTAAAAATCAGCGTTGGCACGCTTTTTCTGAATGGACCGGACAAACTTCCACCGCAAGATACCTGATGAATCTCTAAACTTGAAAATTGCAATGACTGACAAAAAACAGATTATACTGAACTGCGAAGAACTGGAAACCAGATCCGCTTATCTCGAAAACGGTAAACTTGAGGAGTATGAACTGGAACGTACCGGCGAGGATATCGTTTCCGGGTCTATCTATTTGGGAAAAATCACCCGCCTCGAACCCGGTCTCGAAGCCGCTTTCGTGGATATCGGTGCCGAAAAAGCCGCCTTTCTTCACTACCGCGATATGCTGCCCGCCTCCTACGATATGCTTGACAATATCCGGAAAATCAATGAAGAAGAAGCTGCTGTCAAGCAGGAAATGACGAAAAAGACGAAACGCGGTCAGGCAAAAAAACTGCTTTCCTTCGTCACCGAAAAATTGCGCGGCATTATGGGACATAATAATAAATCCCTACGTCTGAAAGAACTGGAAAAGAAAGTCCATTCCGGTAAAATCACGGTTCAGGACATTCCCAAAGTCTTTCCTGTCGGGTCCGAAGTACTCGTTCAGATCACAAAAGGACCGATCGGCACAAAAGGAGCCCGCGTTACTACCAATATCACGATTCCCGGAAGATATCTGGTACTGCTGCCCTATTCCGAACACATCGGTCTTTCTTCCAAAATCGATGACAATGCCGAACGGGAACGTTTGCGTAAAATTCTGAAAAAGCTCGAACTGCCGGAAGGAATGGGTCTGATTTGCCGTACTGTCGGGGAAGGCCGTAAAGCCGTATTTTTCCAGCGCGATCTGAAAATGCTTCTCGAACTCTGGTCCAAGGTGGAAAAGATATTGGAAAATCCTCAGGCGCCCGCCCTTGCCCTGCAGGAACCGTCTTTGCTGGAAAGAACGGTCAGAGACTCCCTGACGGATGATATTTCCGAAATCATCGTGGACAACAAGGAAAAGTATGACTTCCTTCAAGCCGCGCTTCAGCAGTTCGTCGGCAACGATTTTAAAACCAAACTCATTCTTCACAAACAAGCTGATCCGGTCTTTGACAAATACGGAGTTTCTGAACAGGTTTCCGCTATTTTCAACCGCATAGTACCGCTTAAAGGCGGCGGTTGGCTCTGCATAGATGAAACCGAGGCGCTCATTGCAATCGATATCAACTCCGGTAAAAGCAAAGTCTCTAAAGACCAGAACGAACTGGTTCTGAAGACCAATATTGAAGCAGCCGAGGAAATCGCAAGACAGCTGCGGTTGCGTGATATCGGCGGTCAGGTCGTTATCGATTTTATTGATATGCAATCCGCCTCCGACCGGAACAAGGTCACGGATGCAATGCAGAAATTTCTCCGGCGCGACCATGCCAGAACTAAACTTCTGCCGCTGAGTAAATTCGGTTTGATGGAAATGACGCGTCAGAGAGAACATGAAAGCATCAAAGATACCGTTTATGATGTCTGCCCGTACTGCAATGGATCCGGACACGTCAAATCCGCAGTCAGTATGAGTGTGGAAATCCAACGGCGTCTCAAGGGGCTTCTCCGGAAACGGTCAGGCAGTAAAAAGAACCGTTCCATCCGTGTTATCATGCATCCGACGATTCTCGCACGGCTGAAAAATGATGATGCCCAACTGTTGCACGAACTGGAAGAAAAATACGGAAAAGACCTCCAGTTCCGTGCCGATGCCACGATCCATATAGAAGATTTCAAACTGGTGGACCCGGATACCGGTGCCACTATAGAATGACGTTTTTTACATATCAAAGAAACAGGCTCACCGCTGCCGCGGATGCCGTAAACAGAAGGAACTCAGAAAATGCCGAATGAATGGGAAAATCCGGAACTCATCGGTATCAACCGCATGCCAAGCAGAAAAAATTGTCTCCCTTTCGATTCCAAAGATGATGCCATGCTGTTGGACAGAACACTCTCGCCCTATTTCAAACTTCTGAACGGAGCGTGGGTCTTCTCTTATTTTTCATCCCCGGAATCCGTTCCCGAAGATTTCTATTCTGAAGATTTCGATTGCTGCGAATGGGACCAGATTGTTGTGCCGAGCAACTGGCAAATGAAAGGTTACGGTTATCCGCACTATACCAACGTCCAGTATCCGATTCCGATGGATCCGCCGTTCGTTCCCAACGAAAATCCGACCGGCTGTTACATCCGCGAGTTTGAAATTGATGATTCCTGGGACAACCGCCGTATTCTCCTCACGTTCAATGGTGTTGACTCCTTCTTCTATGTATGGATAAACGGTGAGTTCGCAGGAATGAGCAAGGGCAGCCGTATTCCCGCCGAGTTTGATGTGACGGAACTCACCCACATCGGCATGAACCGTATTTGCGTTCAGGTTCTCCAGTGGAGTGACGGGACCTATCTCGAAGACCAGGATATGTGGTGGCTTTCCGGAATATTCCGCGATGTTTATCTCTCCGCAGTGCCCAAAGAAGCCGATATTTATGATATTTTCGTCCATTCCCCGCTGGATTCCAAAATGAAAGACGGTGTTTTCTCCGCCGAATTCAAACTCACAGGTGCCGGAAAGAGTTCCCTCAACGGCTACAAAATCAAGGCAGAAATCTTTGATGCCGACGGCAATGCAGTCCTGAAAAATCCGCTGGAAGCTGTCGCAAAAACAGAAAAAGGCTCGAAAGAAGCCTTGCTGAAAGTGGAAACTATCGTCAAAAAACCGGCTCAATGGACCGCTGAAACACCCAATCTTTATACACTCGCCGTTTCCCTCGAGAATCCGAAAGGAAAAATCATTGAACACAAGGCGATTGCTTTCGGGTTCCGTACCGTTGAAATCAAGGACGGCGCCCTTCTCGTCAATGGTTCCCGTATTATGATCCGGGGAGTCAACCGCCATGAGTTCCAGACGGATTTGGGCCGAGCTGTCACGGTCGAGTCCATCCGCGATGATCTGCTCCAGATGAAACGCCACAATGTCAATGCCATACGTACCTGTCACTATCCCGATACCCCCATTTTCTACGAGCTCTGCGACCGGTACGGCATGTATGTTTTGTGCGAATGCGATATTGAAACACATGGTTTCGGCTACGAACAAGGGAAAAATCCCTCCCATTGGCCGCAGTGGCAGAACGCTTTCCTTGACCGCATGCAGCGTATGGTTGAATCTTTCAAAAATCATCCGTGCGTCATTATATGGAGTCTTGGAAACGAATCCGGGTTCGGCGATAATCAGATTAAAATGATTGAATGGACCAGACAGCGCGATCCGTCACGTCCCATCCACTACGAACGCGACATTGAGTTCGATTTCAAGCATACGGACATCATTTGCCCCATGTACCCGAATACCAAGTCCTGCGCAGAAATGATTGAACGCATCAACGCCAAGGCGCCTTACAAACCCTTCATCATGTGCGAATACGCTCATGCCATGGGCAACGGACCCGGCGGGCTCGAAGACTACTGGCAGTTCTTCTATTCCAACAAATATACTCAGGGCGGTTTCGTCTGGGAATGGTGCGACCATGGTATCCGCACACAAACGGATGACGGGACCGAATTTTTCGGATACGGCGGCGACTTCGGCGATACGCCGAATGACGGCAATTTCATCACTGACGGACTCGTATTCCCCGACAAGTCCCCTTCCCCGGGCCTGACCGAATACAAAAAAGTTATTGAACCTGTGCGTATTTCCGCAAAGGATATCAAAAAAGGACTTCTTTCCGTCAAGAACTATTACGACTTCAATACCCTCGCGCACCTGAATATCGTCTGGAGTGTCAGCGAAAACGGAAGAACGATCCAGTCCGGAAATCTGCCGCCTATGACAACACCCGCCCACGCGGAACAGGATCTGACTGTACCGTTCACTTTGCCGAAAAACCCCAAAGCCAACGCAGAATATTTTCTCAATATCAGTTTCCTCCTCGGACAAAACACCTCCTGGGCACGCTGCGGTCATGAAATCGCATGGGCACAATTCCCGCTGCCCGTTGCCGCAAAATCAACTTTCAAAGCAGCACCCGTTGTCCGGACCGGGAAAAATATGCTCGATGTGGATGAAGACCCCGATTTGTTCTATCTTTCCGCTTCCAACGGCACCTTGATTGAAATTGATAAGAACACCGGGCTGATCCGGAGTGTCGAACGCGATGGTCTCCAAGTGATTGAAAGCGGTCCTGTTTTCAATGTTTTCCGCGCTCCAACCGATAATGACCATGGATTCGGAGCCTGTTTCGACCGCGACTGGAATGCAGCCGGATACAATTCCATGCGCCAGAAAACCGAAGACGTTCTGTCCGATATCCGTAAAGACGGCACAGTTGAACTCGAAGTAAAAGCACGGGCTCACGGTGTCGGTTACAACCGCAGCGGATTCGACCTCACCTACCTGTATACGTTCTTCAATGACGGCTCATTCACAATGGAACTCTCCGGCAAGCCGGGTGAAGGTCTCCCGCATCTTCCGCGAATCGGAATCCGGATGAATCTGCCCGAATCCCTTGAAAATGCCGCATGGTTCGGGCTCGGGCCCGGTGAAGCATACGCCGATACCAAACAAGCCCAGCGTGTCGGTTACTTTAAGGCCGGTCTGGATGCTCTCTACACGAACTATATGTTCCCACAGGAAAACGGAAACCGTATGGATGTACGCCGTGCCGTCTTCCATGATTTGCACCTCGCCGGTCTGTTTATCGGCGGTATGCCGCGCTTCGACTTCTCGGCCCACCGTTTCACTGCCGAAGATCTCGCGGCTGCAAAACATCCTCATGAAATCGTCAAACGTGATTCCATAACCCTGAATCTTGACTGGAAACAATGCGGCATCGGTACCGGTTCCTGCGGTTCTTCCACCGCTGAAGAGTACCGTATTCCCGCCAAACCTTTCCAATTCGGACTCCGTTTCCGCACCCTGACTCCAGGGGAACTCAACGACAACTCTTTCTTCAATCTCTGACCATCATTCAGGCGGCGGCGCTCCCCGAAAAGGAACGCCGCCCGCTCTTGACTTCAACAGGTATTTTTCATGCTTCCACGCAACCGTCAGACATTTCTCAAAAACGAAAATCTCGCCCTCGCACCATTCGCTGTCCGAAACGATGGCGTCTATATCCAACGACGCTATCCGGAACAGGAACATCCGTTCCGAACAGACTTCCAGCGCGACCGTGACCGCATTCTTCACAGCCATGCGTTCCGCCGTCTGGAATATAAAACACAGGTCTTTCTCAGCGGAACCGGCGATTACTTGCGCAACCGGCTGACTCATACGATTGAAGTCGCTGCCATCGCACGAACCATCTCTTGCGCTCTGGGGTTGAACAGTGAACTCACGGAAGCTATCGCACTCGCCCACGATATCGGACATACCCCATTCGGCCACGCTGGGGAACGCGCCCTATGCACCATTATGAAAGATGAAGGAGGATTCGACCATAATCTTCAGGCACTGCGCGTCGTGGATCTGCTCGAAATCAAATATCCCGAATACGACGGTATCAACCTTACCCTCGCTCTGCGGCAGTCTCTTTTCAAACACCGTATCCCCGGCGTCTCAAAACTCGACGGCATTCTCCTCCCGCCAAATCCCGTCCTCGAAGCTCAGGCCGCAAACCTCGCCGATGACCTGACGTACTACGGACATGATGTCGATGACGGGATCAACGCAGGTATCGTCAAACCGGAAATGCTCAAATCCCTCGAAATCTGGCAGAAAGCTTATGAGTATGCTCAAAAACGCAGCCACATTCCGGACGGCCCCAGACAGGTCTCTTTCGTAATCCGCTGCCTCATTGATATGATGGTCGGCGACGCTATCCGATACTCCGCAAGCAGGATTGAACAATCCCAAATTCAGACTCCCGAAGACGCTCAGAATCTCCCGGATCAATTGATTTCTTTCAGCCCCGATTTCCAAAGAATGACTGATGAACTCAAAAAATTCCTCTTCGAAAACTTATATTTCTGCGAACAGATTTCCATACTGAATGAACTTTCACTCAGCCGACTCGATTTTCTGTTCCATTTCTACCGCAAACATCCGGAAGAAATGTGTTCATCCGCCAGAAAACGCATTCAGCCCGATGGACTGATTCATGCTATAGCAGACCATCTCGCGGGAATGACAGATAATTTTGCCATCAGCGAATATCTCCGGCTCAAGTAACCCGTGAAGTCCGTCCAGCAGAGAAATAGGACCTATAGGACCTATAGGTCTTATTTTTTTATCACGCACGCACAATCACGAATAACATACGGCGTTTTCCATGCCGCATTACAATCCTGTAAATCACTATCCTCTATCCACTGACCGAGTCCCTGTCCGTTGCTAAATTATTCATAGGATATTTCTTTCTATTTGTTTTTTATTTTCTTGTGCTATATTATTTTTCTGCTGCACGCGCCAGTGGCGGATTCTGATCTTTTTTCACAATTTAGTATAATCAGGTTTTTTCATGGTTACGGAAAGACCTTCCTTATTCATACGAAAAAAGGTTTCGATTTCTTTAATGCCAAACTCATCACAATTTATGGCCAAAATGATTCTTTGATAAACAGTCATTTCGACTGTGACTTTTTCGTCGTGCCAGCCGTTTAAAGTAATCTCTATTTTCGAATTCAGATATTTATTAAGTTCCCTCTTCTCGCGCCAGGAAAGTATCCAACTTTCTTTACTGTCGTTAGCCGGGTGGGGGACATACGCACACCTTCCAAGGTAAATTCTGGCCACTTTGGTGGCATCGTGAAGCATGGAATTGTTGTACACCTTAAAATAGAAGTCATCTTTGTTCCGAATGTTTTGAGAATTATTTGTAACAACCCTATAATCATAATCGGAAAAGTGGCCGATTTCGTATAAATTATAGCTTATCTCCCCAAAATCGTAATTTACTCCCATGATTCTGTATAACTCATCTCCTGTTAACAAGGAGTAATCTATTTTCTTGGTTTCAGCTTTTTCTGTTAATTCCGACATAATTAACCTCTCAAATTAAAATAGTTTGGCATTTCAGTATCAAAGTTTATTCCTTCTGTATTTTTTCTGTTGTAAGTTGCGGCTGTGGAAATTCCTAAACAATGATTAAACACAAGTATCAACTTCTCGTATCCGGTAACTGTTTCTTTGGTTTTATCACTCAATACAAATTTTACAGGCTGCAGAAGAAGTTTCATAAGTTTTTTACGCTCGTCGGAATTCAAAACCCAATTTTTTCCCCTGCATTATTTTTGTGAATGACATACTCTGCAGATGTTAATTTAATTCTCGCCATTTTTGGCGCTTTTAAAGAAGGAATCAGAATTGACTACTTTGAAATATCCACCATCTTGATAATTATGTTTCCCATCAAGATTGATTGTGATATAAAGCTTATCCTCAGCACTTGAAAGATAAGCCGGCATTTCGGATATAATTTCTATATCCCGCAAAAAGAATGGTTCGCTCATTTTTCGTCTCCTTATTTTTTATCATTAAAACTGAGCATCCAAATATAAAATATCACAGAAAAGAGAAAATGTCAAGTGAATTGTGAATTGAAAAAGTAAAAGCTAACCACATTTTTCAAAATTATGCTTTAAGTCTTACAAGAAATGCAGTAAGCGTTTAGTATTGCAAAGAGGAGAGTAAGCATCCAGTCTTACAAAGAGTACAGTAAGCGTTTGGTATTACAGGCGAAGAAAGAAGATGTCAATACTGTGAATGTTCCGATATAAGTTGTATCTTAACTGAAACAGGCTGCCCCCGAGGGGGCTGAGCGTTTACTTTTACAAACTTTTTAATGAAGGAGGTGACAAATGTCACATCTGACAGAACACGATCGATGCATGATCGAAAACCTGCTGAATGCCGGACTTTCACCATTGGCGATTGCTCGTAAATTGCATCGGGCTCACTCAACAATCATGAGAGAAATTCGCAAACATCGTGCTGAAAACGAAGATGACCTCAAGCGAAAGAAAAATTTCTGTAGTCGGAGGAAGTCATGTTCCAAATCCCATCTTTGCAATTTTCCGCCTGGAAATTGTCCCAGACGATGCAGTCAATGCAAAATAGTGGAATGTGGAAAATTGTGTCTGGATTATTGTGAGGATGCTTGTCCCAAATTGTCAATTTCACCATTTGTTTGTAATGGTTGCAAGAACATAGGCACTTGTAAGAGAAGGAAGTTCTTTTATCGTGCGCACTCTGCCGATAAAGAGTATCGTGAAATTCTTCATGAGTGTCGAAAAGGAATTGATGCGTCACCGGCAGAGATTCAGGAATACAACCTTCTTATTTCCCAATGTGGCAAGAATGGACAGAGCATTCATCACATCATTCAAGCTCACAAAGATGTATTTCAAAAATGTGAAAAAAGTGTCTACAACTATTACAACAATGGTTTCTTTTCATTGCCTCGTGGAGAAATGCCGAGAATGTGTATGCGAAAACCGCGAACCGTACCGAAGAAGAGACACAAGATAGATTCTAAATGTCGCGAAGGACGCCGAATTGAGGACTATCGGAAGTTTATTGCAGAACATCCTGAACTGACAACGGTTCAGATCGATTCAGTAATCGGAAAGGTCGGTGGAAAAGTCTTGTTGACGTTGCAATTTGAATCAGGATTGTTGCTTGCCAAACTGCGAGATACCAATAATTCTCAGTCGGTGATTGATTATTTTGATATGCTTGAACGTTCATTCGGCTTGGAGAAATTCAAGCTGATGTTCCCCGTAATTTTAACCGATAATGGTTCAGAGTTTTCCAATCCTGCTGCCATTGAACAAAGTCCATATACCGGTGAACAGCGTACAAAAGTCTTTTTTTGTGATCCCAATGCCTCTTGGCAAAAAGGAAGCATTGAAAACAATCATACGAATTTGAGGAGAATATTGTCAAAGGGATGTTCATTTGACAGATTAACCCAGGATGATATTGACATCGTTCTTTCGCATATCAACAGTTACATTCGACAAAAGTACGATAATGTGCCGGCACTGACAAAATTCAGCGCTATTTTGGGTGAAGAGTCGCTCAAATTACTGAACCTGACTCTTATCCCGCCAGAGGATGTTATTCTGGATCCAAAACTTATGAAGGGGGAAAATATGAACTCATAGCCATTATTCATTTTCAGCAAGTTTAGAAAGCATTTTCTCTTACAATTAGCTCTATGAGAAAACAGCTTTATTCAGGTATGCATTCTTTGTTACAAAAAATTTAAAGAGAACAGCATGCCCAGCGGCAGCTTTGTCTTTTGCTCAAATGCTTGTAACAGTAAACGCATACTTTGTAACAGTAAACGCCGATTTTGTAAAACTAAATGCTAACTTTGTAGGATTAAAAGCTTAACTCTAACACCCATGCACGGTTGCTTTTTGTATCTGCAAGACTAAACGCTTACTATCTACGCTCAAAAAATGCCGAGTAAGCGTTTACATTTTCAATTGACCTTATTTTTACCGTTGTTCCGCGACTTTTTATTGACGAAAACAATTAATAAAGGTACCCTCATCTGTCAAGGTGGTGAAATGAAGCGGTGCTTCGCACCATGAAGCACGGCTTTGCCGTATGAAGCGGCACTTGCGTGCCGTGAAGCGAAACCTTGACAGGTTTCATTTTTTTTGCCCTCGCAACGAGGGCAAAAAAAATGGTCGGGATAGCGAGATTTGACGAGGAGCGAAACGACGAAGTGTCTGAGCGCAAGCGAAGACAACTCCCATAAAAAATCCTCGCAGCACGACAGTGATGCAAAAGTGCGAAGCACCGAGGCAAAAAAAGACAATCCAATTCAAGCACAGCTTGTAAATATGGACTGTCTTTTTTGCCGAAAGAGGATTTTTATATTCCCCGCGTTTCGCATTCAAAAAAACTGGTCGGGGTTACATTTATTCCCACGGAGATTTCTCTCTTTGAACCGATAACTTTTACAAAGAGAAAACGGAACGAGAACAGGTTATGAGTGTAATCGAAAAGTATTCTTTACCAAGCAACGAATTTATGCCTGTAATTTTGCCTGTTTTGAGTTCAAATCCGGCATTTTGCGCTTTTTCTTTCCGATTCGACTTGCTTTTTCCGGCTTTAGAGCGCAAATCAATTGCGCGTCACCAATTCCGGTGATGCCTCGAACAGGAAAGAAGAAAATATGAATACATCAAGTGCTATGCACCATTCCCGTATTGGCAGGGAATACCCCGTCCACATCCAGCAGACTCTCTACCTCGTCTCCGCAGTACTGCGCCGCATCGCCGCCAAGCGGCAAAGTCAGCAAACACCAGTTCTCTCGCGCGCGCATAACGGGAGTGCATAAAATCCAACCTCATGCTCCTTCCGGTTACCTTGATGCTGTATGTTGTTTCAAACCGCCATGGCGGTAATGTAATATACACTCTGCAGAGCGATTTTGCGAGTAAGGAAGGATTAAATGTACCCTCCAGGATATAATATGCTCAATGGTCCGCTTTTGGTAATGGAAATTTTCCAATAGAAAGTGTCTCATTCCCAGTATTACATACTTTTAAAACGAATCCTCCAAGAATTGGTCGGCTTTACAACAATTATTGAGGGAATCAATTCTGACTGAAAGGCCTCTAGATATGGAATCACATCTTTTCATTGCATTTGTAAGCAAGACAAGCGTTTTTTTTGCATTGTCATTTAAGCTGTTCCTTAAAGAAATTAATTCCGTGGTTGTATGATTATCGATAAATGTGTAGAATTTAGCAAAAAAACCAGCTAAAATATCTGATATCTGTATTCGAACATCACTTCTTGAATTTATAAAATTAATTTTGAGAGATGACAATTCTTCAGCTGGAAGTTTAGCAATTAACTCCTGTATTTTTTTTTCTTCATCATAATACAGATAGTCAGTGACTCTGCTTATCTCATAAGACGGGAATATATCACCTAAATCAACAAGAACAGGTGATGTATACGGTATCTTGAAATGCTCAAAGGGTTCTAC
>CALCCZ010000103.1 GCA_937900075.1 uncultured Lentisphaeria bacterium | reverse complement strand
TTTCCCGCTGCATCGTAAGCGATTAACGAGTAAGTATGCTCGCCAATGGATAGATTATTGAATGTATAACTTGTCCCGTCAGTAACCGTATAGACCGTGTCGTCTATCGTCAATTTGTATCCGGATACTGCGACGTTATCGCTGGCGGCGGTCCAACTGATTGTAACTTCCGTCTCATTGACTTCTGCACTTGGCGCCCCGTTCAAAACCGGGACAGTTACGTCCTTGACCGTAAATTCGGCGGCATTGCTCCATGCCGTATTCCCCGCCTCATCGGTCACTCCGACCTGATAGTACAGCGTCTTTCCTGCATCATTTTCGGAAAGCGTGAAACTCTTTCCCGAAACGGAAGCTGCACTGCTCAATCCCACTATGGTTTCGGCGTAACGTATCTGATATTGCAGGTTTTCTGTTGCGGTCTTGTCATCGCTTGCCGTAACTGCCGCGGTAAACACGTATGTGTCCAATCCCTGCGACAGCGAAACCGAACTGATAACGGGAGGAAGTTTGTCCGGCGGAGGATAAACTGTGAATGTTTTCTCATCCGATTTTGCACTTTCATTTCCCGCTGCATCGTAAGCGATTAACGAGTAAGTATGCTCGCCAATGGATAGATCATTTAACGTATAACTCGTTCCCGCAGTAACCGTGTAAACAGTATCGTCTATAGTCAATTTGTATCCGGCTACTGCGACATTGTCGCTGGCGGCAGTCCAGCTGATTGTAACTGCTGTCTCATTGATTTCAGCACTTGGAACCCCGTTCAAAACCGGGACAGTTACGTCCTTGACAGTAAATTCAGTGGCATCACTCCATGCCGTATTCCCCGCCTCATCGGTCACTCCGACCTGATAGTAGTAAGTCTTGGAGGCCGCATACTGGTCGAGTGAAAAATTCTTACCTGTTATGACGTCAGCGCCAGTCAATGCTGAAATCGAAGCTGCATATTTGATATTATATTTGAGATTCTTTGCCGCAGTTCTATTATCAGAAGCAGTGATATCTGCGGAAAAGGTATAATCATTTGTCCCTTGTTTCAAATATACACCGGAGATATTGGGTGCAGTTTCATCCGGTTCAGCAGCAGTAACATTCACTTCCAGGATGTTGTTGTTACAGGACAATTGGATGAGACCATCTTGAGTTGTAGTATTATTTTTGGAAACGTTAAGAGTTTCTGTACTCTTGCCTTCCCGTTCGATAATAATATCCAAATACGGCAGCGCATCCACATTTTGCGTATTGGCCATGGCTCCTATAAGTTTGTAGGTGCCACAGGAATCAGAATCTACAGATACCGTAATAGTTTTACTGTAAAGGTAAAAATTGTACATATACTTCATTACAGTAATGATTGGAGAATCTGTTGCCGGAGAACATAAGTCAATGTTGAAAACGGTATCTTTATAGACGTCAGTATAAAACATACTGGAACTGTCAATATTGACGGTTGCATTACTATCCGCATTTATTGCTCCACTGACAAAGGAACTGTCTTTGATATTAATGACATGTGAAGCAGAAGCTCCAGCGCGGGAACAAAATAAATCACCTTTCAAATTATTCAGCACTTCGGAAGATATTGTTGCCTCGGAGACTTGCCAATCTTCCAACTGCGAAAGAACGTATTTTGCTCCTGCTTCATAACTGTCATCGCGCATATAATTTCCAACATAGATTAATGCCCCGGAAAAATCCAGATACACAGCAGTATCAAAATAGAAAGCCGCAGTGTTTCCTTTATCTGTGTTGACGATCATCGAACCGGAGAAGTCATTAAAAGTAATTTGCTCATTATCTTCTCCGCTGTAACCCCACAAGCCGACAGCCCACGTACTTATGGAGTCAACAACCATTACATCAATATTCATGTTGTTGATTATGGTATTGTTGTCTACGGACAGATAATTTTCCCATATCTGGTCAACACCATCCAGAGAATCTGCAAAAGTGATTGAATTTTTTCCCAGCGTTCCGTTTGCCTGTTCCAAGGCCCGAATAAAAGTACCGCTGCCATAAATATCGGAATCTATTACATAAAAATCTGCATTGGCATCGACTTCAGGGGTTATGTCATATACAAACTGGTAATATTGCTGCTGATATATTTCTTCTCTGGTATACCAATCAGATGAATACTTTCCCCAACCAAAATTGATATGAAAAGTATCATTGTCAGCATCATATCCATCCAAAACCAAAGCATGCCCCGGATATGACAAGCCAACAACATGCCCTGCATTCAGATTTTCGATTAAGACCTCGTATGCTTCCGGACTGATTCGATATTTGCCCTCAGAACCTGTATTTCCCCAGTACCAGTATAGTTTTTGTTGATAATCATAACCTAAATAACGGTCGATAGCGCAATCAAAACCGGCGCGATAAAAAAGGTTTACATTCCAGCCTGTGCTGGTCGCCAAAGAACTGTAGTTTGCCTTCATAACGACACCACAAGCATAATTCAAGGCTGCAATATCATCTGCTGATTCTATGTCAAAATCAGCAAGTTTTTCGTTGATTTGAGTAAAGGATACAGTTCCCGGGGTAGAACCATCCGCTTTAATATCGATAACTCTTGATTCATCGTAGGAACTGGTATAGGCGTCTTCGGCATTTAGAGTTAATTGCAGATCAAAGCCCATCTTTTCAACATAGTAGTAGATGATTTGTGACGCTGCAGTATTGGTACAGCCGGTAATACTGTGAACTTCAGTAACTGGATCGGTTGGACAATAATAATTGTAAGTCACAGTTTCATTCCCGGCAATATCCACTAAGCCGGATTGATTCCATAAAGTGGACATCAGAATGCCGGTCGTATAAGCATAATTCTCAAAAGTATTGCAAGAAAAAGTATGTTCTTTTCCCTCAACAATATGTTCAATCTCATGATTGATTACAAAAATGATTTTTTCATCGCTATCCGTGGAATCCAGGATGACAAAGGCGTTATCGGATTTGTTCAGGTTGCCTTTGTCGATGGTTTCCGCCAGGCCGGCGAACGTGCCGAACGCATCGAAACTGGATGTCTTGCCGATATACACGGTGGAGAACTCACCGTTGAGAGGACGCTCCGTGACAAACTGAACGCCGAGGTCGGCATATTTTGTATTCAATGCTTCTACGATGGTTTGAATCCGTTCTTGGGACAGCCCGGAGTCCTCAACGGTGATATCGTCAATATCCAACTGCAAATCGGTATTATGGTAGGAGGTGAGTTCTCCGTCAAAATCGAGATAGACAATTTGCTGAGTGGCGGGAGCTAAGTCCATAACTTGCATGGTTCCGCCATCGATAATCAATTGCGAGCCGAAATCGTTATTCATTTGTCATTTTCTCCGTTATTGCTGTTGCCGGAATTACTGTTTCCGGAAACAGCCTTGTAAGTGCACGCTCAATTCCTTTGAACGCGCACAGATTTCCTTATGATAAAAGTTATGCCAAAGTATTGATGACTATCTCGTATTTCACATCATTCTTCTTCGGGTCGGAGCAAGTAATACCAAGGTAATATGTGCCGGAGGCAAGGATATCCTTGGAATCCATGGAGTCACCATTGAAACTTGTTAGTTTCACCTGCTTGCCTTTTTCATTAAAACAAGTAATCTTTGCCTGTCCCTTGCCCAGAGCAGAGTCCGTTTTCTCATCGAAATCAAGGGATATCCTGGTAGGATCATTAAGTTCAAACCGTACGAAGTCCGCCTTGTCGCTGAACCCGACCCAACCTGTGATGGCAGTGCCGGTTTCAACGGGGTCGAGATACCGTGCGTCTTTCCACGTATCATCGGAGTTATCGCCCGCCTCCGGATAGAACACGGTTGCATCGTTCAATTGGA